>CAZILO010000042.1:0-8885 GCA_964540085.1 uncultured Thermotogae bacterium | reverse complement strand
CGACAAGAATCACCGGCTGACCCGCGCTCGCTCCGCTAAGCACGGTGTGATCCGCGCCGGCGCCGCGCAGGGTAAGCGATTTGCCGATGGTCATGTTTACCGTGAATTTGCCGGGGCCAATCAGGATGATATCTCCAGCATGCGCGGCGGCGACTGCACTTGCTACACTCGAATAATCCTGGGGGACGCGTACCGTTGCGCCAACGGCAACCCCGACGTACACCGCTAGGACAATGATGACGAATCCGATCGCCGCGGGCAGGATGGAGGCACCATGCCCGCGGCGGTAGTTGTGCTTAGCCAGGGATAAAATCGGTCGTCTCATCGATCCGTGCCGCAGTATGAGCGATTAATTTGGCGATGTGGTCAACGTCTCCGAGATGGACGATCTCGCATGGGGAGTGCATGTACCGGTTGGGAACCGAAATGAGCCCGGTTGCCACCCCGGCGCGGGTGAGCTGGATCGCGTTAGCATCGGTGCCGGTACCACGCGGGGATCCTTCAACCTGATACGGGATATGCTCGCGCTTGGCGGTGTCCACCAGCAGGGCGAACACCTTGGGGTTGATGTTCGGGCCGCGGGCGATCATCGGGCCACCGCCCATCTTGATATCACCCACCATCTTCTTCTCGGTTCCCATTCCCGGTGTGTCGGTGGCGAAGCCGACATCGACCGCGATTCCCACCTTGGGGTCGATCCCGAACGCGCTTGTGCGTGCGCCCCGTAACCCGATCTCCTCCTGCACCGTGGCAACGGCGTATATCGCCGCCTTGGGGTTCAGTTTGGACGCGATTCGTGCCGCCTCGAGTACGATGAACGCCCCAATACGATCGTCAAATCCGCGCGCAGCAACGAAATCATTGCGCAGTTCGGCGAACGAGTAATCGAGGACGGCGGGATCTCCGATTTCGACCAGTTTTCCCGCCTCTTCTTTATCTTTCGCGCCGATGTCGATCCACAGGTCCTCAAACTTTACGACCTTCTTGCGCTCCTCGTCCTTGAGCAAATGGATCGGCTTTCTCCCCACCACTCCGAGCACCACTCCCGTTTTGGTATGAATCTGCACCCGCTGCCCGGGGAGAACCTGCGGATCCCAACCGCCGATTCCGGCGAACGAGAGGTAGCCGTGCTCGTCGATATAGGTGATCATCAGCCCGATCTCGTCGATGTGGCCGGCGAGCATTATACGTGGGCTTCCACCCTCGTTTACCACCGCGATGCTGTTCCCATGCATGTCGGCCCACGTGCGGTCGGCGAACTTGGCCGCTTCCTCCCGCCACAGCCGTGACGCCTGCTCTTCGAATCCCGACGGACACGCCGTTTCCATAAAGGTACGCAGAAACTCAAGTCTACCTTTGTCCATTTCTCCTCCTCTCGTAAACTGCAGGTGCGAGTGTATCACGTATACCGGTTGACTTCTAGCGGATCAGCACGTGAGGTGGAGTCCGCACGCAACGTTTGCCGTGGCGCGATGGTTGTACTCCACGATCGCGCGCGCGGTGGGTAGAGCGATGAGCTCGATTCCGCGTGAGGCGAGCCATTGCTCTGTCTCCACTGGAACTTTGAGCCTGCCAAATGCACCGGTTCCGATGATGAGCACTGTCGGCGCACGTGGCATGAGCCAGTCGAGGTCCTCAGGATAAAGCGCGTGCCCTTTCCGCCGCACCCACGGATGCAAGACCTCATTTTTATGGACAAGTACATCGTGGTGATAGACCGTATCGCCAATTCGTACTCGACCAAAGCGGTAATCGGTTATGTGTGCCATTTGCTTTATTGTACCGACATGTCCACAATAGTTCCGTCGCGCTGTCACTTGAAACCGGACCCGCGGTGGTGGGAGAATCGCTTTATGTACCGGCGCTGGTAATTTCGTCACCGATCCTCCGGTAACGGGTACGGAGTAGTAATTAAGCGCGCACCACAAAGGAGAACGTGAGTGGATTTATTCGAGAAATGCCGTGGATTTTTTTCTGACCCTGCAGTGGCGCATGCAATGGGGTATTCGGCGAGCCCACATGAGGTCCAGGAGATGGGTCTTTATCCGTTTTTTATCCCGCTTGACAACGCAGAGGGAACAGAAGCCACGGTTGACGGTAAGCGGCTGATCATGATTGGTTCCAATAACTATCTTGGGTTGACCACCCACCCCAAAGTGCGAGAGGCGGCAATCGCAGCGATACGGGAGTTTGGCCCCAGTTGCACCGGATCGCGGTTTCTAAACGGAACGCTGGCGTTGCACGAGAAACTTGAGGAGCGATTGGCGCGGTTCGTGGGGATGGAGAAGGCGCTCGTGTTCAGCACCGGCTATCAAACGAACCTCGGGACCCTGTCCGCGCTCGTCGGTCGCGGTGACGTCATCATCGGTGATCGTGAAAATCACGCTAGTCTTGTCGATGGTGCCCGGCTTGCATTTGGGCGGCTGCTGCGGTTCCGACATAACGATATGTCTGATCTGGAACGCATCTTACGCAGCATTCCCCCCACCGCGGGTAAGCTTGTGGTGGTGGATGGCGTATTCAGTATGAGCGGTGAGGTGGCGCCGTTGCCGGATATCGTCTCGCTCTGCCAAAAGTACGGAGCGCGGCTGATGGTGGACGACGCCCACGGGCTAGGCACAATGGGGCAGGGGCACGGTACCGTTGCTCATTTTGGACTCACTGATAAAGTTGACTTGATAATGGGTACGTTCAGTAAATCGTTCGCGTCGATTGGCGGATTCATCGCGGGGGAAGAATCGACGATCCACTGGATAAAGCACACCGCGCGGTCGTTGATCTTCAGCGCCAGCCTCCCTGCACCTAACGTCGCTGCTGTCCTTGCAGCGTTGGACGTGATAGCGGCTGAACCGGAGCGGGTCGATCGCGTTAACGCCATCGCCGCCCGCATGCGCCACGGCTACCGTGAACTCGGATTCGATGTCGGGAAAAGTGAAACGCCGATAGTTCCGATCTTCATCGGTGATCAGATGAAGACAATGCAGTTGTGGAAGGGATTGTTCGATGCTGGGGTATACACAAACGTGGCGCTTCCCCCCGCCGTTCCCGCCGACGCGTCGATTCTGCGTACGAGTTACATGGCAACTCACACCGATGCCCAAATGGAGCACGTGCTTGAAGTATTTGCCCGCCAAGGTGCGAAATACGGCATAATTTGAGCGAACTGTGACACGTGTCCGCAATTTGTCATCAGTAGAACGTCCTATAATTTAGAATCCCATGTGCATAAAATATTTATGGGGAAAACGGCCGAAATAAACTTCGCCCCTCGGTTTGGCACCGCGGTTACGTGTTTCCTACACCGCGATTGGGAAAAGTGCGATAATTTTTGCAGGAACGCCGGGAGTCGAAACGGAAGTTTTTGAAATCCAATGCGGGTTTGGGTATAATTTTGTTGGGTGGTGTAATGGTATACGAAGCCGATCAAATCAAGGTACTAGAGGACTTAGAGGCGGTACGTGTCCGGCCCGGGATGTACATCGGGAGCACTGGACAGGCCGGATTGATGCATCTGATCGAGGAGATCGTCGATAACTCGATCGATGAAGCCCTCGCCGGTTACTGCACTGAAATCCACGTTACCGTGCATCCGGACAACTCGGTCACCGTGTGGGACAACGGTCGGGGAATGCCGGTTGGGATCCACAAAGAAGCCGGGATCAATGCGGTTGAGCTCGTGATGACCACCCTGCACGCGGGGGGAAAATTCGATAATAAGAGCTACCGCGTGAGTGGGGGGTTGCACGGGGTTGGAGTGTCAGTGGTTAACGCCCTGTCCGAGTACATGCGCGTTGAAGTGCGGCGCAACGGCAAGATTTACCGTCAGGAGTTCTCACGCGGGCGAAAACTGACCGAGCTCGAAGTAGTCGGTGAGGCAGCGGATACTGGGACGACGATCACATTCCTTCCCGATTCTGAGATTTTTAACGAAGTCAAGTACAACTTCTCCAAGCTCTCACACCGGCTGCGTGAGCTGTCCTACCTGAACGGTGGGTTGCTCATCATCCTCACCAACGAGGTCGCGGGGGTGACGCGCCGCTATCAGGCCAAGGGCGGGATTGTGTCGTTTGTCAAGGAGCTGGCGCAGAACAAAAGCCCGCTTCATCCCGAACCGATCTACGTGCACGGAGCGGAGAGTGGAATCGAGATTGAGATCGCGATGCAGTTCACCGATAGCTATGACGAATCGATCTTCGCGTTTGCCAACAACATCAACACTGTTGACGGCGGCACACACCTTACCGGCTTCAAGACCGCCCTTACCAAGTTTCTGAACGACTACGGCCGCGATAAGAAGATCCTGCGCAAAAACGATCCCAACCTGCGTGGTGATGACATCCGCGAGGGATTGGTGGCAATCATTTCAGTTAAGATTCCGGAACCGGAGTTTGAAGGCCAGACCAAGACCAAGCTTGGCAATCCGGAAGTGGCGAGCATCGTTGCCAGTATACTGCAGGAAGAACTCGGGCTGTACTTTAAGAAGCATCCCAAGGTAGCGCGGGTGATTATCGAAAAATCGGTCACCGCTAGTCGGGCGCGGGCAGCGGCAGCAAAGGCGCGCAAGATGGTGCGGCGCAAGGGCGCGCTCGCGGCTACCACCCTGCCGGGAAAGCTCTCCGACTGCTCGAGCACCGATCCAGCGAAGAGCGAGCTTTTCATCGTCGAGGGTGACTCCGCTGGCGGGAGCGCCAAACAGGGCCGCGACCGGACGTTCCAAGCGATTCTCCCGCTACGGGGAAAGGTATTGAACGTGGAGAAGGCCCGGCTCGCCAAGTTGCTGGACAACAAGGAGCTACACTCGATTATCACCGCTTTGGGAACCGGAATCCGCGATGAATTTAACCTCGACAGACTGCGCTATCACAAGCTGATCCTGATGGCGGATGCCGATGTCGATGGTGCGCACATCCGCACCCTGTTGCTCACGTTCTTCTACCGCTATTTGCGTACGTTGGTTGAACATGGATATGTGTATATCGCACAGCCGCCGCTGTACCAGGTTAAGGACGGGAAGAAAACGCTTTACCTGTACTCCGATGAGGAGTTGGAAGAGTTTCGTGCGAATCATGATGGTAAGTTCACGCTCAAGCGGTTCAAGGGGCTGGGAGAGATGAATCCACACGAATTATGGGAGACAACGATGAACCCGGAGAAACGAATCCTGAAGCAGGTGGAAATTCGCGACGCGCTTGAGGCGGACGAGGTGTTCTCGACGCTGATGGGGAGTGATGTCGCCCAACGACGGGACTTCATCCGGGAAAACAGCGACAAGATCACAACTCTCGATATTTAAAGGAGGTCCGGATGAAACGGTACCTGATCGCAATCGTTGTGGTGTTGATGGTAGTGACGGCGTCCGGTGCGGGGTATGCAACATCGGTTGGGGTGAGCATGGGGTTCGACCCGACCGGAGTTGTTATGGCTAACGTGCTCGCCACCGTCGGAGTGGGGGACATGATCGACTTGCGCGCCGAGTTGGGATTGTCCACGTTCAGTGTATCCGGGTTGATGCTTATCGACGGAATAGCGCTTATTCACTATCCAATCGACGTGGCCGATCCATTTGCCGGCGTGGGGATCGGGGGTGCGTTCACCCAGGCGGGTACGAACGCGTTCACCGTCGAGGGTGTGTTAGGGACCAACATTGCTCTGTTTCCACCGATGTCAGCGTTCATCGATGTACGTTACATCGTCCGCTTCACCCCGTATGGAATCGACTCTGGCCCATTGTTTGAGGCAGGGATGGCGGTTAACTTCTGAACGGTCACATTTGATGCCGTGCCGATCGCCCGCGCGCTTAGACGGAAGTAGCGATGGTTAGCCCGCTTTCCGCCCTCGCTGCTGCGCTTGAAGTTCTGGCACTGTCGGACTGGGACGAAATCAAAATTACCGGGATTAGCTATGACTCGCGTCGGATCGGCCCAGGCGAGATATTTGTCGCGATCCCCGGGTTTGTAGCCGACGGACACGATTACATATCCGCCGCCGTCGCCCGCGGTGCGGCCGCCGTCGTCAGCGAGCGCGCAGTGAATACCACCGTGCCCACAATCACCGTACAAAACTCCCGTGTTGCCCTCGCGCAATTAGCAGCCGCGTTTTACGGGCATCCAACGCACGATTTATTCACTGTCGGGGTTACAGGGACAAACGGCAAGACGACTGTGTGCCATCTCGCTGCCCATATCCTCGGATCAGATGCGACTGCATTACTGAGCACGGTCGCCACCGAACAGCGGGGGATGCACGCGGTCACCACTCCGGAGGCTCCGTTTATTCAGCGATTCGCGTGGGATGCAGCGCATGCCGGGAAGAAAAACCTCGTTCTTGAAGTTTCCTCGGCCGGATTGGCCTTGCATCGCACTGATTGTGTCGACTTTGACGTTGCCGTATTCACCAACCTCACTCACGATCACCTCGATTTTCACACTGATCGCGAGGAGTACCTGCATGCAAAGCTCCGGTTGTTCACGGGCCTGAAGCGTGACGGGGTGGCGATCATAAACCGCGACGACCCGGTAAGCGGCCGCTTCATCGCTGCCACGCGGGCGCGTGTGGTTACGTACGCGATCCACCGGCAAGCTGAGCTGCGAGCAGTGGATGTTAAATACAGTCTGCAACGGACGCGGTTTACCCTTAAAACGGATGCTGGATCAATTCCGGTGGAGATCGCACTCCCGGCTGAGCACAATGTGTACAATGCTCTCGCTGCGTTTGGGATTGGCATCGCCGCGGGGGTGCCGTTTACTGAAATTGTCGCTCGACTTGCCACCGCACGGTCCGTGACCGGTCGCTACCAGTTTTTCCGCGCCACCACCGGTGCCACTGTGATCGTCGATTTCGCCCACTCCCCGGATTCCCTGGAACGGATGCTGCGGTCTCTCCGCCCATATTACAAGCGAATCATCTGCGTGTTTGGCTGCGGTGGCGAGAGCGATCGTGCTAAGCGCCCCATCATGGGGCGAATCAGCGCCACTCTCTCCGATTACACGATCATCACCACCGACAACCCCAAGACCGAGGATCCCGCGCGAATCATCGCCGAAATCACGGCCGGAATGCCCGTCACTGCCCGCTACGAGACAATCATCGACCGCAAGGCCGCGATCCGCCGGGCAATTGCAATGGCGGGCCCCGATGACGGTGTCCTCATCGCCGGTAAGGGGCACGAGCCATACCAAATCATCGGTCATACGTTTGTCCCGTACAACGACGCCGATTTCCTGCGAGCAGCCGGGCTGGTGGAATAGTGTCCCCCGCCGGCGTGCAATCCACTGGTTGCACGTTACCCAGTCCTCGTCTATCCTGCTACCATGAACCCCGAACTACAGGTAAAGCTGATCGCGGCGCGGCTGCACGATTACTATGGGCCGATCGCAGTGCAGCGGCGCAATCCCGTCGAAGAACTTGTACTCACAATTCTCTCTCAGAATACAAATGACACAAATCGGGATCGCGCGTATGCGTCACTTATGAAGCGGTTTGGATCGCTTGCAGCGGTGCGGGATGCGTCCCCCGATGAAATTTCAGCCGCAATTCGGATCGGTGGGCTCCACCGTCAGAAAGGAGCGCGGATCAAACAGGTTTTGGAGCGGATTTTCTCGGAACAAGGCGATCTCGACATCTCATTCCTCGCCGATGTGCCGCTCGCGGACGCACGTAAGTGGCTACTGTCGTTTCCGGGCGTTGGTGATAAGACCGCCGGGATTGTTTTGTTGTTCTCGTTCGGCAAGCCGTATTTCCCGGTCGATACCCACATCAAACGCGTTACCCGCCGCCTCGGTCTCGTTGGCCCCACAGAGGACCCGCACACTCGCATGAACGCTATCCTTCCCAAGAGTGCCGAGTTTATGATCCAACTTCATCTTGGACTGATTCGCCTTGGACGTGATGTCTGTCATCCCCACCGCCCGGAGTGTGCAATCTGCCCGCTCGCGGATCTGTGTCCAGCAAGTTGCCAGCAGCCGGACGAACGCGGACAATAGTAGCATGAATCCAGCGGAGAAATTGGGAACGCTTCTTAGAAACAACAGGCTGACAATCGCGGTCGCTGAATCGTGCACTGGCGGGCTCCTCGGAAGCATGATTACTGATGTCCCCGGGTCGTCCGATTACTTTCGCGGCGGGGTTATTGCCTATCAAAACGATGTCAAGGAACGACTTTTAGGCGTTCCGGCGCAAGTTCTTGCCACGGTGGGAGCGGTGAGCGAAGAGACAGCGCGGGCGATGGCGCATGGAGCACGAACGTTGCTGGCAAGCGATATCGGGGTGGGAGTCACCGGAATTGCCGGCCCCGGCGGCGGCACTCCGGACAAACCAGTCGGGCTTGTGTACATCGGCGTCGAGGGGCCACACGGTGCACTGTGTCGCCGGTTTCAGTGGACAGAGACGCGGGGCGAGAACAAGCGCCGGTCCGCCGTTGCCGCCCTGGAACTCACGTTAGCGCTGCTCTCTGACGGCTAACTCGGGAAAGGAGCAGCGATCAAAGTTTGTGTCTATCTGGAAGTACACGGCCTCGTCAACCGCTCGGGAATCGGAGTGGCAACTGCTAATCAAATCCGCGCTCTTACTTCCCGCGGTGTTGAGGTAACGACCGACCCGCGCACTGACTATGATATTCTTCACCTCCAGTGGGTTGGCCCGCGGTCGTTTTACTATGCAACCCAAGCGCGGCGGATGGGCAGACCGGTGGTGGTGAGCGTACACTCGCTTCCGAGTTTGCTTCGGGGCGCGTTCTCGCTATCCGGCATTGTGGTTCCCAGCTACCGTGCCTATTTGCGGCAATTTCTGCGATGCGCCAATCTTATCCTCACCCCGTCCGCATCCGCAGTGGAGGAATTGATCCCGCTCGTCAGCGGTCGGCCGGTACGGCCGGTATCAAGCGGGGT
>CAZILO010000041.1:0-8946 GCA_964540085.1 uncultured Thermotogae bacterium | reverse complement strand
GTCTTGCGTTTGATGATCAACGAGTCCTTGGCAAGCTCCATCAGCTCGCTCAAGCGTGCGAAAAACTCGTCCTCATCGTGAGCGAGGTAGCCAAGGCGGGGAAGGTTGATTGTTACCACCCCGATCGACCCGGTGAGCGGATTCGCTCCAAACAGGCCGCCGCCGCGCTTTTTCAGCTCACGGTTGTCGATCCGCAGCCGACAGCACATCGAGCGCGCGTCCTCCGGCTTCATGTCGCTACCGATGAAATTGGAGAAGTAGGGAATCCCGTACTTGGCCGTCATCTCCCACACCGGTTCCAAATTCGGATTGTCCCAGTTGAACTCCTCGGTAATGTTGTAAGTCGGGATCGGGAACGTGAACGGGCGTCCGCGCATGTCCCCCGCCACCATCACCTCAGCGAACGCACGGTTGAACATATCCATCTCGTGCTGATAGTCGCCGTACACCGTGTCCTGAATCTTTCCGCCGATAATCACAGGCTCGCCCCGCATGTAGGTCGGCACTTCGAGGTCAAGGGTGATGTTGGTAAACGGGGTCTGGAACCCGACCCGCGTGGGAACGTTCATGTTGTATACGAATTCCTGAACGTTCTGCTTCACCTCGGCGTAGGAAAGACCATCGGCGCGGATGAACGGGGCGAGATACGTATCGAGGTTAGAGAACGCCTGTGCGCCAGCCGATTCTCCCTGCAGGGTGTACATAAAATTCACCACCTGAAGAAGGGCAACCCGGAAATGCTTGGCCGGCCCGGCCTCGATTTTCCCCCTCACCCCGCGGAATCCACGCCGCAACAGATCAGCCAGGTCCCAACCAACGCAGTACGCGCCGAGCGTACCCAGATCGTGGATGTGAAAATCGCCGCTCTCGTGTCGCGATCTGATCTCGGGGGGATAGATCTTGGACAGCCAATAGTGCGATATCACACGGTCAGTGATGTACGTGTTCAACCCCTGCAGGGAATAGGTCATGTTGCTGTTCTCACGCACGCGCCAGTCGCGGTCGTTGAGATAGTTTTCCACGAGCAGGGGTATTTCGGAGATGAGCCCACGCATCTCGCGCAGGTCCTCGTGCTGTTTACGGTACAGGATGTACGCTTTCGCGGTGCGGATATACCCCGCGGCGATTAACACCTCTTCGACGATGTCCTGAATTTCCTCCACTGTAGGGAGATCGTCAGGATACCGCTCATCGAGGATTACGGTCACGCGCTCGGAGAGCCGCTTAGCTTCGTGCTCATCTGGGTCGCCAACCGCGCGCATTGCCTTCCATATCGCGGTGGTAACCTTTGCTTCGTCGAATGAAACCACCCGCCCGTCACGTTTTACGATACGTTCCATGTAAAATGCCCCCTCAAAATTAAGTAATTTTTTCGAATACCCGAGCTATCATAGTGATGACGGTGGGGGTGTGTCAATACCGATCTCACCTGCATTTTTTCTCAGCAAATTCCCATCGGCAGGGCTGCTGCCACCGTGTCCGCGCAATTTAGGTGATAAACATCACACCCGTATTTTTATGTCGAAGCGTGCTCTTGATTCTCCGCCGCTGATACGATAAGATTCAGCGATATTCAACGGCACAGTGGTTAAGAGGTGATTGAGATTCCCAATATACGTTCAGCAGAGAAGCGGTTACGTCAAAGTGAAAAGCGCCGTCGTCTCAACCGCACGCGGAAGACGGCGGTTAAAAAAGTGATCAAGCAAATCCGTCTCCACCTTGCTGCTGGCGAGAAGGACCAAGCATACGCATTGGTGCCTCAGCTCACCAAAGCAGCCGATAAAGCAGCGCAGAGACATGCGTTTCACAAGAACAAGGCGAGTCGGATTAAGTCGCGGTGGACGAAAAAGATTCAATCGGCCTAAGCTAGGGGTAGGAGGCTAGCACATGCATCACTTCGATTTCCTGGGTAAGGCGAAGTTCTTTGTTCCTCTCTCGATAACTTTGGTGATTTTAAGCTGGATTCTGCTTATCCCTGCAGTACGTGGATTAAACCCAGGGATCGATTTTACCGGCGGAACGGAATTCACCGTCAAGTTTACTAAGCCGGTGTCAACGGCAGAGGTTCGCAAGGTCCTTGCTGGCGTAAAGTCTCCGGTCGATCTATCCAAGAGTGTTATCCAAGACATAGTTGGGCAGGGCACCAAGGTAATCACGACTCAGCTCGATGTAGAAGCAAACCAGGACACGATCAACAGAGTTGAGGCAGCGCTGAAGAAAAACCTCCCGGTCGCACCCGGTGGGATGAGCCGACGCTCGATTGGGCATCAAGTGAGTCGAGAATTGGCATCGAAGGGCTGGCAAGCGGTCCTGTTATCATTGGTCGTGATCCTGTTGTACGTATCGTGGCGGTTTCGCCTCCGTTACGCGGTTGGGGCGGTGGTGGCACTGGTCCACGACGTATCAATCGCCGCCGGTGTGTTCGCACTGTTTCACATTTCAGTGAACCTAGACACGGTAGCAGCATTTCTCACAATTATCGGTTATTCGCTGAACGACACGATCATCATTTTCGACCGAATCAGGGAGAACTTAAGGATTGACCGCAAAGCGTCGATCTTTGAGCTCATTAACCGCAGTGTCAACCAAACGCTCTCCCGCACGATAAACACCTCATTCACCACGTTCCTGCCGGTATTCATTATGTTCCTATTCGGAGGCGCGGTGTTGCGTGGATTCTCGTTGGCATTGATGATTGGCATAATCGTGGGAACGTACTCGTCGATGTATATCGCCAACCCGATTGTATACGCTTGGACTCTAAAGGCGGGAGCGAAGCGAGTTAAATAATGAACTCCCTCCTTTTTCAGGGAAGGGAGTGGGAGCCCGATCCCGCCCCGGATGAGCACCTCGTCCGTGAAATAGTTGCTTCACTCGGTTGTGCACCGACAGTGGGTGCTTTGCTGGCGCGGCGCGGCGGTACGAAATGGCGAAATTTGCTTGATCCAGGCGCATCTCAGTTTCATTCACCGTTCTCTCTATCTGGAATGGATGCCGCAATAGAACGGGTTATCACGGCAATCTCACACGGCGAGCGAGTGTTCATCCACGGCGATTTCGACGTCGACGGGCTGACCGGTGCTGCAGTCCTTTACCTCGGTCTGTCCCCGCTGTTTCCCAAAAACACAATTAAAGTGGAAGTGGGCGACCGCCGCCACGGCCACGGGCTATCACGAGCATTCGTACTGCGCACGATCGATGAGGGATTTAACCTCGTTATCACCGTCGACTGCGGAATTTCCAACGTCGACGAGGTAGCCATGCTGCGCGAAGCCGGCGTTGACACGGTCATCACTGACCACCACGTGCCTCCAGCCGAACTGCCTCCCGCCGTTGCCATCATTGATCCCCAGCTTACAGGAGAAACATATCCCAATCGCCATCTCGCCGGGGTGGGAGTGGCATATAAATTCATAAGTGCACTGTACGACCGGTTGGGAAAACCGGTGCCGTATCAATTGCTTGATCTCGTGGGGTTGGGAACAATCGCCGATCTTGTGCCCCTCGCCGACGGCGGCGAAGTCGAAAACCGCGCGTTGGTGCGGGAAGCGTTCGCCGTCATCGCCCGCGGCGAGGGGGCGTCGCTGGGACTGCGGGTGCTGATGAATCGGCTGTCAATCAACCCTAAGCGCCTCACTGCGTCAGACATCGGATACATCATCGCTCCGAAGTTAAACGCGGCAAATCGGGCCGGTGACCCCAAAGTCGCGTTTCTCCTCCTCACTACCAAGGTACAGGAACGCGCCGAATACCTGAGCGAGGTCCTGCTTGACTACAACCGCGACCGCGAAGTAGCTCAGGGCGACTTAATCGCTCAGGCGGCTGAAGAGTTGGTGCGATCAGGAAGCGATCCCCAACGAGACGGAATGATAATTCTGTCCGGCAAGTACTGGAACGAAGGCATCATCGGACTCGCCGCCTCCAATCTCGCCGAGCGCTATCATGTCCCCACGGTGATTATCTCGCGCGGGGACAAGGTCAGCCGCGGATCGTGCCGCAGTGTGGACGGATTTGACATAATCGCGTGCCTCCAGGATAACGCCGACCTCTTTTTACACTATGGCGGGCACAAGATGGCCGCCGGGTTTACGGTAAAAAACGAATACCTTCCTATCCTCCGCGACCGCCTTATAGACTGTGCTGCTCAACGTCGCCCCGCCGATCGCACGAAGAAGCGCCGGTTCGACGCTTCGATCGATGCAGCACAGATCGACATGCGGTTCTACGCAAATATCCGCTCACTCGCCCCGTACGGACCGGGAAATCCACCGCCACTGTTCCATCTGCCCAATTGTCGTTTTTCCGACCTATCCCTTGTCGGCGCTCAGAAACAGCACTTAAAGGGGACCGTCAGCCAGAACGGCGCCAGCCTACCGTTGATTGCATTTCGTATGGGACGACATATTGAGACATTTGAACAGGCGAACGGCACCGGGCTTATCTTTCGTCCCGGATTTGATGATTGGCGGGGAACGGTGCAAGTGGAAGGGGTCGATCTGGTGGACGAATAGGCACGGCAGCGAGTGTAGACACCGCCCGTAACGTCCATACCAACACGATAAACCGGGGAATATCCCACACCCGCGTTATGCGGTGCGGCTCGTGCACGGTGCGATACACCCACTCTAGCCCCCACCGTTGCCACGCCTGTGGCGCACGTTTAATCAGGCCGGCGAGCAGATCGAGCGTTCCCCCAACTCCGATCAACACCGCATCGGAGAGCGCCGCGCGCGCTGTTAGCATAAATCGCTCTTGGCGGGGAACCCCCATTCCAACCAGCACGATATCCGGTCGTGCCGCTGCAATTTGTGCAATCACATCTGCATCAGTAGCGAAGTAACCGTGATGCGTCCCCACGATATTGATCCCCGGGAACTGGGTTCGCAACCGTTGTGCCGCCCGCTGCGCCACTCCCGGCCTCCCACCGAGGAGAAATACACGCGTACTGCGCGTTCCCGCCCATCTCATGAGACGGAGGGTGAGGTCGACCCCGGTCACCCGCGCCGGCACTGGACGACCCAGGGTACGCAGCGCCCACACAATCCCGATTCCATCTGCAAGAACGAGGTCAGCGTGTGTGTACGCCGCTCGCAACGCCGGATCGCGCATACTGATGAGCACTGCACTGGGATTGGGGGTGACGACGATCCGCGCCGGTCCGGGGATTCCAACCAAGCTCTGTGCGCGCGCCACCGCTTGCTCCAACGTGACGGGAGCAAACTCAATCCCGAATAATCCGCCCGGCTTCGCATCCGTGTCAACGAACCGCGCCACCCGCCGTCGCAGCCGGTCCCAGCCGTAGACCGCGGGGATAACAACAGCGGGAATGAACGCATATCCAATTGGATAATGCGCAGCGATGATCGCGGCGCTGACCAGCGCAGTCGTTACGATAAACACTGCGCCGACGAATTCGTCCTGAGAATAGCGATTTTCCCGAAACCAGCGCGGAAGAAGCACCGCCGCCGCTGGAGAAAAGTGTGCCTGCGCCGTGATCAAAAACGGCACGCCGAGCACGGCCAGTGGACCGAGCAGGGAAATGGACACCGCGCCCTTCACCGCACCGCTGATCCCGAACGCGGCGAATATGAACGCGATGACCGCGTGTTCCGGCGCGTATCCAGCACGGTGAGGAAGAAACTTATACGTAATCAGAACGATCACCCCAGCGATGGCAAGTGCAACTGCGAGATGGTTAGCGCGCGCCTGCGGCGAAATGGCTACGAGGAAAACAGCGTTTAGGACCACCACTGCATCAATCATCACCTGAAGCGAATGGTGCGGCAGACGCCGTTCCAGTTCGGTGCGCACACCGAGCATAGCAGCTATCCACAGAAACGTAATCACAAATGCGGTGTGGGTAAAGTACACGTACCCGCCCGTCGGGTTGGTGATGAATTGGATGCGAAACCCGGCCGCCACCGCAGCGATCGCAGCACCAACGGGGAGAACGATCGCCATCACCCGCCCGCGAGCAACTGGAAGCGCTAGCAGGCCGATTCCAACGGTGATCCCGATCAGCTCGCGCCGCGGTCCCACCAGCAAAAGCAGCGCAGCAGGTACGGCCGCCACCCGCACGAGGTACAGCACCACGTTTTTCCACTTCAGCATGATTGCTACCAGTGTAGCGAATTTGTCTAGCCAGAAAAGGACAAATTGACGACCGATCTTCCGCGCTCGTCCGTTCCCAACCGGACAGGTGTCACTTTCCCACACAGAACCGCGCGAAGATCTTGTCAAGTACGTCTTCGGAGATATCGATCCCTTGGAGTTTGCCCGCTTCGGTGTACGCCGTGCGCAGCTCCTCGGCAATCATATCCAGAGTGAGTCCGGCCACAATTGCCTCCAGCGCACGCCCGAGGGAAGTCTCGGTGCGGTGCAACAGGTCGCGCTCCCACGTATCGAGGAGCAAGAATGACCCCGCAGCCGGAATGCCGCCAGCGAGGACGGAATCCACTATTCCCTGAGCCAATTTCGCCACGCCCGCATTCGTCTTCGCGGCAATTTTGTACACCCCAGCGTACGGTTGGGGATCAATCGCGGTAATGTCGATGACAGGAGGAAGGTCCGTCTTGTTCACCGCAAGAATCGTCGGCTTTCCCCATGCGGTGGTGAGGAGATCGCGATCCTCCGTGGTCAGAGGTGCGCTGCCATCAATGACGAGAATGAGCAAATCGGCACGGTCCACCGCGCGCCGGGCCCGCTTTACTCCTTCCTCTTCGACCGCATCGGTCGGTGATCGCAATCCGGCGGTGTCAATGAGCCGCACCGGGATGCCGGAAATCTCCGCCACTTCTTCCACTGTGTCCCGCGTTGTCCCCGGGATCGGGGTGACGATCGCCCGTTCCTCGGCGAGGAGGGCGTTCAACAGGGTCGACTTGCCCACATTTGGTCGACCGATGATCGCCACGGTCAGTCCTTCCCGTACCACACGGCCGCGGGCGGCACGGCGAACGAGGTCCTGAGCGGCAGCGTGCAGCTGCTGCACTGCCGGCAAGAGTGATCCCAGTTCGACATCCACATCCGGGTAATCGATCTCTACCTCGATCTCCGCGAGCACTCCCGCGATTTCGTCGCGGAGCGCCGCGATCTCGCGGGAGAACCGGCCGCTGATGCGGTCGACCGCTGCTTCCAGCCCGAGGCGTGTCTGGGCACGCACGACATCGAGCACGGCCTGAGCCTGATCAAGCGAGATGCGCCCATTGAGAAACGCGCGTTTGGTGAATTCGCCCCGGTCAGCAAGCCGAGCACCGGCGTGCAGAAGCAGATCGAGCACTGCACGAACCGCCGCGATGCCGCCATGACAGTTGATCTCAACGATATCCTCGCGCGTGTACGTGCGCGGAGCGCGCATGACCGTCACCAGCACTTCGTCGATTTTGCGGGTGCCATCGACGATAAATCCGTAGTGCAGAGTGTGGGTAGGAACCCGGGAGAGTTTAATACGGGAGTGCGGTTGAAACACGCGTTCGGCAATCTCGATCGCGCGTGGACCGCTCATGCGCACAATGCCGATTCCACCATCACCGAACGGAGTGGAAATCGCGGCAATCGTGTCAGACGCGTTCATACCTCTTCCGGTTCGATCACCACCCGCCGTTGTTCTCCTTTCCCCACGCTGTATGTACGCACTCCGGGAAAGTTGGCGAGGGTAATGTGAATCGTACGCCGATCGCCGCGGGGCATTGGATTAAGCCGAATCCGCTTGTGCTCGCGGCGCACCGATTCCGCCGCTGTGAGGGCAAACCGAATTAACTCAGCACGACGGCGTTTCACCGCTCCGTTCACATCAAGGACAATCTCACAATCCTTACCGGTGACACGGCGGAGATAAACGCGCAGCAGGTGCTGCAACGCGGTGAGCACGGGACGCTCTTCGGGAAGGGAAAACAGACTGCCAGTGAGATTAACGTAGAGGTCGTCGCACGTATCGCCTTCGATTTCGAACGTCGCCTCTTCCTCCATGATGGCGAGGAGTTCAGACAAGTAAGTCCTAATCGCCCCGGTTATCGTCTCCATCTGTGATTCCATCGCCCTGTTCCTCCCCTGATAGCTCCGGTGCTGTGGCAGGAGGGGTTTCCGCCTCCGCCCGTGCCAGTTCCCAATTGACGAACGCCTGCTGGCCGACTTGGGACAGTGTAGTAAGGAGATAGTACAGCCACAATCCGGCCGGGAAGTTCCAGAAGAAGAACGCCATGATAACCGGGAACAAATATCCCATGTACTTCTGTGATCCGGTCGTCTGACCGGATGACATCGGCATCATCAAGCGTTGCTGAAGCATCATTACACCGGTGGTAACAATGACCAAAATGAAGTACGGGTCGCGCAGACTGAGGTCAGGAATCCACATAAATCCCGGTGAGAAGTGAATCGCCTCGCTTGCGTACAGAATTGCCTTCCACAGCAAGATCAATATCGGGAGTTGGATGAGCATCGGCAGGCATCCGCCCATCGGGTTTACCCCTTCTTTCTTGTACAGTTCCATCATCTTCTGCTGTAGAAGCTGGCGGTCGTCCTTGAACCGTTTCTGGATAAGGGCAAGCTTAGGTTGGATCTTCTGCATCTTGGCCATCGAGTGGTACTGCTTCCGCATCAGCGGGAACAGTACCAGCCTGGTAATAATGGTAAACAGAATAATCGCCCACCCGTAGTTGCCGGTGTACTTGTACAACCACTCCAAAAATTGCACGACTGGGATGATCGTCCGCGCGCCGGTGCCCGGATTGTCCAAGCTTCCCAGACCAACCGCTTCCATCAATAGATACCGCCGCCGGCCGGTGTACATCGGGAACGAGTATGAGCTTTTGCCAGGAGGAGCCGTAAACTTAACCCCAAATACCTCGGGACCATTATCAGGGAAAGAGATAAACGGTGTTACACCTGATACACCGGTCGTCTTGAGGAAAAACACGGTTGCCTTGTTCATCAGCCCGATCCCGTCAA
>CAZILO010000040.1:0-9171 GCA_964540085.1 uncultured Thermotogae bacterium | reverse complement strand
CGATGAGATCAAGAACAAGGCGCTGCGCGGTGAGATGCCGGAGGTGTGGGACATCCTGGAGAAACTCGTCAAAGAACACCCGGTGCTACTCAATCGTGCTCCCACCTTGCACCGTCTGTCGATTCAGGCGTTCGAGCCGGTGCTCGTGGACGGAGACGCGATTCACATTCATCCGTTCGTATGCCCGCCGTACAACGCTGATTTCGACGGCGATCAGATGGCAGTTCATCTGCCGTTGTCCCCGGAAGCGATTAAGGAAGCGCGTGAGCTGATGGCGGCCCCGCGTAATATCCTGTCGCCGGCAAACGGAGAGCCACTTAGCGTTCCCACTCAGGACCCGATCTTTGCGTACTACTACCTCACTCTGGTGGATGAAGACGGCAAGGGTGCGGGCAAGGCGTTCCGCGACATCGAGGAGGCAAAGCGCGCGTACGAGGAAGGTTATCTCGACTTGCACGCCCCGGTGAAGATCCGTATCGATGGCAAAGTGCTCGATACTACCTTGGGTCGTGCTGAATTGAACCGGGTGCTGCCCGCGGAGATCCGTGATTACGGCAAGGTGTTTGATCGCCGGGTGATCAAGCATGTTCTCACTGAGTGTTATAACTTGTTTGGATGGGCACGCACCGCTGAGCTCCTTGACAGCTTGAAGGAGGTTGGGTTTAAGTACGCGACCCAGGCCGGTTTGACGATCTCGATCACTGACTGCCTCATCCCGCCGGAGAAGGACGGGATCATCAAGCAGTCTTACGCCGCGGTCCGCCGCATCAATAAGATGTACGAACTTGGACTTGCCACCGATGAAGAACGCCGACGCGCGGTGATTCGCATTTGGCGCCGCACGGTCGACGAGGTGGAGAAGGCGACGATGGACAACCTGCGGCGTCACAAGTTCAACCCGGTGTACGGGATGGTTACCTCAGGGGCACGTGGTGGTCCGGATCAGGTAAAGCAGCTGTCCGGGATGCGCGGACCGATGGCAGGGCCATCCGGCGAGATCATCGAGATGCCGGTTATTTCCAACTTCCGCGAGGGGTTGGACATGATGGAGTATTTCATCTCCACCCACGGCGGGCGCAAGGGCGCGGCTGACACCGCGCTTAAAACCGCGGATTCCGGGTATCTCACGCGCCGGTTGGTCGACGCCACGTCGGACACTATCGTTCAGGAACACGATTGCGGAACGGCGCAAGGGATCGACATCGACCCGTTACGATTCTCACAATATGAAGTGATGGAACCGATCGAAGACCGCATCTACGGCCGGGTGGCGAGCCAACCGATCGTCGATCCCAGCACCGGCGAGATTCTGGTCGATACCAACCAGTGGATTACCCGCGAGATGGCGCATTACATCGGCAATCTTGAGGTTACGCTTCCGCTTGGGGACAAGAAAGAGGCGCAACGCTTGATTGGGACAAAGAGCGTGGAGGAGGTACACGATCCCACGACCGGTCAGGTGATCGTGAAGCAGGATGAGGTGATTACTTCGCACCTGCTCGATCTGTTGCGGGCAGCCGGTGTTAACGAGATTAAAGTGCGCCCGCGGATTGTGATCCGGTCGCCGATGACGTGCGAGACCAAGGGCGGGGTGTGTCAGCTGTGCTACGGCTATGACATGAGCAACCATAAACCAGTCCAGTTGGGTACGGCTGTCGGGGTAATCGCCGCTCAATCAGTCGGCGAGCCCGGTACCCAGCTTACGATGCGGACGTTCCACACCGGCGGCGTTGCCGGCGAGGATATCACGCAGGGGCTGCCGCGTGCCGAGGAGCTGTTCGAGGCGCGCAAGACAATGAAGAGCGGTCAGGCTGGAATCTCTCCGCTGGATGGGCATGTCACCGCTATCACTCCAACAGCGGCGGGCAAGGACCAAATCGAGATCACAAGCGAGCCGCGCACCATCGTGTTGCCGACGCGATTGTCAGCCGCCCAACCGGGAGAAGAAGTGGGCAGCGTAGTGGAGTTGCTCAATGCCGGTAGTCCGTGTGCTGGTGAGGTGTACCTGTTGACCGGTGCTGATGGCCGCGAGGAGATGTTGGTGATCGATACCGCATCCGGCGATCGCTCGTACCTGCGTCCGGTAAACGCTGTTCCGTGCGTTCAGGACGGAGACACGGTCAAGGAAGGGGATCCGCTCACTGAACGGTACAATATCGACCCAATCGTAGCGGACAAACCGGGGATGATTCGGGTGCCCGATGGCAAGGAACGGACGTTCGAGTTCGTGGCTGACGATGGGACGGTGGAAGCGTACGAAATCCCGTACGGAGCACGGTTGCTCGTCGAGCCCGGGACCAAGGTCAAGGAGGGCGATGCGCTTACTTCGCGGTCCAAACCGATCTTTATCGCTGCAGAGGCGGAGGGAACAGTGCTTCTCCTGCCTGACCGCATTATCGTCTATAACCCCAAGGGGCGGGCGATTCGGTTCCCGCTTACGTCCGACATTTCTCCCACCAAAGGTCATGGGGAGGCGGTACGGGAGGGAGAGGCACTCGTCCGGCTCGAAGCATCACACGTGGGA
Source organism: uncultured Thermotogae bacterium (assembly GCA_964540085.1). Lineage (GTDB taxonomy): Bacteria > Bipolaricaulota > Bipolaricaulia > UBA7950 > UBA9294 > S016-54. Next base: position 6,647 of record CAZILO010000040.1, on the reverse strand, counting down.
AGTGCAGTGGTTGACGCTGTTGAGGAGGAAGGTGAGTTCACTCGGGTCCACGTCCGCTACAAGAGCGTGGTCGAGACCGATCAGGCGGTTACGGTGCATATCGGAGATAAAGTGAAGAAGGGCGATCTTCTCACTAAAGGAGTGATAGCGCCGCATACATTGCTTGATTCTGCTGGAGTGAATAAAACCCGCGAGTACTTGCTTACCGAAATCCACAAGGTGTACAAGACCCAGGGAGTGGATATCAACGACAAACACCTGGAAGTGATCATCCGCCAGATTCTGAATAATGTACGGATTGTGGAGCGCGGGGACTCTCGGTTCCTGCTTGGCGATCTCATCCCGCTCGAGGAATTCCAGGCGGAAATCAGCGAGTTGTCACGCTGGAACGAACAAGCGCGGCAGCGGCAGCGGGAAGCGCTGGGAGCTGAAATCGCTGAGGATGTTATCTCCAAGGGGCATTTGATTGGACAGGCGGGAACACCGCTTACAGCGGAAGCCATCCGCGCTGCTGCCCGTGCCGGCATCGAGGTGATCAGGGTGCGGCAAGGCGATGAGATTATTGAGGTACCGATACTGGAAAAGCAGCTTCCTGTTGGTGAACGCGAGCTTCTCCGTATCTCCAAAGCGGCATTGCAGACGAAGGGATGGCTGTCAGCGGCATCGTTCCAGCGCACGACCAAGGTCCTTGCCGAGGCTGCACTGCGGGGCGAGGCGGACGAACTGGATGGACTCAAGCCGAGCATCATCGTGGGGAAACGCATTCCCGCCGGCACTGGATTCCCATTGGAGAAAGTTCCCGACAAGCAGATGGTGCAGACGGCCGAAGCTGCTGCGGATACCAACTTGACAGAATCCACGGACTGACCTAAAATTCATGGCAAATTTGGAGTGTGATTATGCCGACGATTAATCAGCTTATTAGAATGGGGCGCAAGCCGAAGGGGAAGAAGAGCAAGGCGCCGGCGCTTTCCTCCTGCCCACAGCGGCGGGGGGTGTGCACGCGTGTGTACACACGGACGCCGAAGAAGCCGAATTCCGCATTGCGGAAAGTAGCACGTGTCCGATTGAGCAACGGAAAGGAAGTTACGGCGTACATTGGCGGCGAAGGGCACAATCTGCAGGAGCACTCGATGGTGATGGTGCGCGGCGGGCGTGTCAAAGACCTTCCTGGCGTGCGCTACCACATCATCCGCGGTACGATGGACTCCGAGGGTGTGGAAGGGCGTCGTCAAGGGCGATCCAAGTACGGGACGAAGAAGGGGAGCTAGAATGCAGATACCGGGCCGTGATGTCAAACCGGACATCAAATACAACAGCAAGCTCCTGTCTAAGCTGGTTAACTATGTGATGCTCGACGGCAAGAAGTCCGTTGCTGAACGGGTCGTTTATGACGCCCTTGCCCGTATTGAAAAGCGCAGTGATACGCCGCCACTTGAAGTGTTGAATACCGCGATTGCCAATTGTTCTCCGCGGCTTGAGGTGCGTACCCGGCGTGTCGGTGGTGCCAACTATCAAGTGCCATACGAGGTTCCGCCTGACCGCCAGACGGCGCTTGCATTGCGGTGGATCATCAAGGCGGCGCGCGAGCGCGGTGAGCACACGATGGCGGAACGCCTCGCTGCTGAGCTGATTAACGCTGCGAACAAGGAAGGCAAGGCGTACGGTAAGCGCCTGGAGGCTCACCGGATGGCCGAGGCGAACCGCGCGTTCGCTCACTACCGCTGGTAACCCTCAGCTCCTGATATGTCGGACGCCGATCGCGTGGGCTTGGACAAGGTCCGCAATATCGGGATTATTGCTCACATCGACGCCGGCAAGACGACCACCACCGAGCGCATCCTTTATTACACTGGCCGCACCCACAAAATGGGCGAGGTCCACGAAGGGGACACCGAAATGGACTGGATGCGGCAGGAGCGAGAGCGGGGGATTACCATCACTTCCGCCGCTACTACCTGCCCGTGGAACGGCCATCGCATCAACATCATCGATACCCCGGGACATGTCGATTTCACCGCCGAAGTAGAGCGCTCATTGCGCGTCCTCGACGGTGGGATCGTTATTTTTTCCGGGGTGGAAATGGTGGAATCACAATCCGAAGCGGTGTGGCATCAAGCCGACCGCTACGGGATTCCCCGGATTGCGTTCGTAAACAAGCTCGATCGCGCCGAGGCCGATTACTACGGGACGCTGCACATGATCGAGGAGCGGCTTGGCGGGAAGACGGTGCCGTTGCAGATCCCGTATCGCGATGACGACCGCCGTCTCGTGGGGATGATTGACCTCATTGAAACCAAGCTGATCGTATGGGATCAGGCGTCAAAGGGAAAGGAGTTCGCGTACCACCCGGTACCGGATGCGCTGCGGGCCGAAACTGCCCACTGGCGTGAACGCGCGCTCGAACGGGTGGCGGAGTACGATGACCGCGTGATGGAGTCTTACTTAGAGACCGGAGATGTTGCCCCCGCGCTGTTTCATGCCGGATTGCGGCGGGGGTGTATCGAACACCGGTTGATTCCGGTGCTCGGCGGGGCGGCGTTTCAGAACCAGGGAGTACAGCCCCTGCTGGACGCGGTCGTGCGCTACCTCCCGTCTCCGCTCGATGTACCGCCGGTCACTGGGGTGGATGGCACGGGAACGCGCCGCCCCGATCCGGATGAACGGCTGGCCGCGCTGGCGTTCAAGGTGGTCACCGACCGCTACGCCGGCAGGCTTGTGTTCATCCGTGTTTACTCTGGCACGGTCAAGGTGGGGGCAACGATCCTTAACTCATCCACCGGCAAGAAACTGCGTCTCACCAAGATCTTTCGTATGCATGCAGATAAGCGAACGCCGCTCGACGCCGCGATTGCGGGGGATATCGTGGCAGTTGTCGGTTCCGGACAGATCAGTACCGGAGACACCTTGTGCGACCCCAACGCGCGGATTCTTCTCGAGAAGATTCAGTTTCCCGAGCCGGTGGTGTTCGTGGCGGTGGAGCCACGTACCGAGGCGGAACAGGATGCCCTCGATGACGGCTTGCGTAAGCTTGCCGCTGAGGATCCCACGTTTAGGGTTTCGGTCGACGAGACGACGAACCAGACGATCATCGCTGGGATGGGAGAGCTCCACCTCGAGGTCCTGATCCGCCGACTGCGCGAGGAGCTCGGGGTGCAGGCCCTGGTCGGCCCGCCGCAGGTTGCTTATCGCGAGACTCTGCGAGCCCCGATTGAGGTGGAGGAACGGTTCGAACGCCAAGCTGCTGGACGCGGCCAGTATGCTCATGTGATTATCCGGTTTGAACCGCTTCCGCGAGGAAGCGGTTTTCGGTTTGTCGACGCAGTTAAAAGCGATGTGATCCCGAAGGAATATCGCGGGGTTGTGGAGACAACTTTACGGGAGACGTTGACAAACGGCCCCCTTGCCGGTTATCCTTTGGTGGATATCGGGGCTACCCTAGTTGGTGGGTCCTTTCACCCGGTTGATTCCTCGGAGCTTGCCTTCCGCGCAGCGGCTGCCGGTGCACTCCATAAGGCATATGAGGAGGGGGTTTTTGACCTTCTTGAGCCGATTATGGAGGGAGAGGTGATTACTCCCGGGGAATATTTGGGTGAGGTAATGGAGGATCTTTCGCGCCGACGCGGGGAGATTCGTGAGCTCAAGGCGCGCGGGACGGTGCAGATCATTTTTGTCGCCGTTCCATTGGCGGAGACGTTCGGGTATGCGACGCAGCTGCGTTCGCTCACACAGGGGAGAGCAAGCTACACCCTGCAAGTGGCGCGGTACGAGGTCGTCCCCGAGAAGTTGAAGGAAGAAATTATCAGACGTAGAGGTTACTAGCCATGGCAAGAGAGAAGATTAGGATCAAGTTGCGGGGCTACGATCACGAGCTGGTGGATAGTTCTGTCCGCAAGATCGTGGAAGCGGCGAAGGAGACGCGGGCCAAGATCGCGGGGCCGATTCCGCTTCCAACACAACGGCGGATTTATACGGTTCTGCGGTCCCCGCACATCGACAAGCGGTCGATGGAGCACTTCGAACGACGGCTCCATACCCGCTTGCTCGACATCAAGGAGCCGACCTCGGAGACGATCAACGCCCTGATGGATATCGAGCTCCCCACCGGGATCGATATCGAGATCAAGCTATAGACACGGAGGTTGAGGATGGCTCTAGGGATATTAGCGCGTAAAGTGGGAATGACGCAGGTGTTTGTCGATAACCGCGCCGTTGGTGCGACGGTCATAGCCGCGCCGCCATGCACGGTGGTACGGGTGAAGACTGTGGATACCGACGGGTACAACGCCCTCCAGCTTGGCTACGAGGAGATTCCCGAACGAAAGGCGACAAAGCCTCTTGCGGGACACTTTAAAACGGCGGGGGTGGCACCGCACCGACACCTATTTGAGGTGCGCGTCGACGATCCGTCCGCGTACAACGTAGGGGACAAAATCGGGGTTGATCTGTTTGCCGAAGGAGATAAGGTCGATGTCACCGGTGCGTCGCGCGGGCTTGGGTTTCAGGGGGTTGTAAAACGGTGGAACTTTGCGGGCGGGCCGAAAACACACGGCTCTAATTTTCACCGCCGGCCGGGGTCAGTGGGACAGTGCGTTGAGCCGGGTCGGGTTGTAAAGGGGCGGAAGCTTCCGGGACACGCGGGGAACCGCCAGGTGACGGTAAAGCGGATGCACGTGCTCAAGGTCGATCCGGAGCGAAACATGATCGTTCTCCTTGGCTCGACACCCGGGGCGCGGGGAACGTTGCTTAAGTTGAGGAAGAACAATGGTTGAAGCAAAACTGTACTCATTTGATGATGAAACCGCGGCGCCGCAATCAGTTGAGCTCGATGCCGCGATCTTCTCGGCACCGGTGAACACTGATCTCCTGTACCGCACGGTGCGGATGCAGCTTCTTAATCGGCGTCAGGGAACTCATTCCACTAAGACGCGTGGCGAGGCGCACGGTGGTGGGCGTAAGCCGTGGCGCCAGAAGGGAACGGGTCGTGCCCGCGCTGGATCGCGGCGATCACCGGTGTGGGTCGGAGGTGGCACGACGTTCGGACCGAAGCCGCGGTCGTATGAAACCAAACTCCCGAAGAAGATGAAGAAGGCGGCCCTGGCGGCCGCCCTGTCCGATCGCGCTGGGGACGGCAAAATCGTTTTGCTTGACCGCGCCGGATTTTCTGAGCCCAAAACGAAACAGGCGATCGCGCTCCTTAATCGGTTGGAAATGACAGGTTCCACCCTGGTGGTAGTCGGAAAGAGTGAGTATAATACCGCCGTCAGAAAGTCCTTCTCCAACCTTCCGCGTGTGAAGTGCCTGGGAGCGCCGGGGTTGAATGTATACGATATTTTACGTCATGAAGGGCTTGTTTTGACTTTAGGGGCGATCGAGGAGTTGAAGACGAGGTTTAATCATGGTTAAACTACGACATGCCGAAGATGTGGTCATTTCTCCACTTTTGACTGAAGAGACCTGGGCGCGAATGGCGGACAATAAATACGCGTTTCGGGTGGCACTGGGTGCGAATAAGGTGCAGATACGAAAAGCGATAGAAGAGTTGTTTAAGGTCAAGGTGGAGAAGGTATGGACAGCGAATATGCCGGGTAAGCCGCGCCGGGAGCGATTGAACCAATTGCACGGCCGCACGGCACATTGGCGTAAAGCGGTCGTTCGCCTCGCTCCTGGCAATCGGATCGACATAATGGGAGGCTAGACGGATGGCGCTTAAGAGATTTAAACCGACTTCACCCGGACTCCGGCATGCGGAGTGGCCTGATTATTCGGTGCTATCCCCGGTTAAGCCGGAGAAAACCCTATTGCGGCCGTTACCCAAAAGGGGCGGGCGTAACAATCAGGGACGGATCACGTCCCGGTTCCGCGGCGGTGGGAACAAACGAATGTATCGGGTGATCGATTTCACGCGCGATAAGGAAGGGATTCCAGCGCGTGTCGTTACCCGTGAGTATGACCCTAACCGATCGGCGTGGATCACCCTTCTCCATTATGCCGACGGCGAGAAACGTTATATTCTCTCTCCGGTATCGCTCGAGATCGGGGCGACTGTTGAAGCGGGCGATAATGCTGAAGTGCGTGTAGGAAATGCAATGCCGATTCGCCGGATTCCGCTTGGCGCCACGATTCACAACTTGGAGCTCTCTCCGGGAAGTGGGGGAAAAGTGGCGCGGGCAGCCGGAACGTCGGCGAAGCTGATCGGGAAGGAAGGTGGACGGGCGCATATTCGCATGCCGTCGGGCGAAGTGCGGATATTTAGTGTCGAGTGCCGCGCGACGATCGGCGCCGTTGGAAACCCTGACCACAAGAACGTGAAACACGGCAAGGCAGGACGCGTGCGCCACCTTGGTCGTAAGCCGCATGTACGCGGAGTCGCGATGAACCCGGTCGATCATCCCCATGGCGGTGGCGAAGGGCGAGCTCGTGTTGGGCGTCCCCAGGTATCCCCGACTGGTAAACTGGCTAAGGGTGGCCGCACGCGCAAGAAGCGCAAGGCGTCGAGCGCCTTGATTGTGCGGCGTGCTGGTAAGGGGAGGAGATAAGAGATGCCAAGATCAACGAATAAGGGTCCGTACGTGAAGGAGAGCCTGCTCAAAAAAGTGCAGCGTGCCAAGCGGGGGGAGCTGAGCGAGATCAAAACGTGGTCGCGG
>CAZILO010000039.1:0-9328 GCA_964540085.1 uncultured Thermotogae bacterium | reverse complement strand
AACGGGATGCAGGTTGTCACCGGAGTAAGTGCCATGGGCCCCGCCCGATTTTGGACAATCACTGGCGCCCTGTTCGGAACCGGCGCGATCCTGTTTCCCGTACTCGCTCACTATGTGGTGCAACCGGAACGGCGCTGACCAGTTCGGTATAATCAATCCAAGGAGGTAGGGCGATGAAACTGTACAACACCCTCACGCGTGAAAAACAGGAATTTGAGCCGCAGGATGGAAAGACTGTGAGGATGTACGTGTGTGGCCCCACTGTCTATGACCATCTCCACATCGGCAATCTGCGTCCGATCCTCGTATTCGGCACCCTGCGTCAATACATGGAGCGGTTCAAAGGATGGGATGTGATCTACGTCCAGAATATCACCGACGTCGACGACAAGCTGATCGCGCGTGCCCAGGAAGCGGGCACGAGTGTGGCAGCGATTGCTGCCGAATACACCGACGCGTACTTCAAGCTTCTCGACCGCCTTGGCGTCGTACCGCCGACGCACAGTCCGCGCGCCACCGATCACATCGCCGGGATGATCGAGCTCGTGCAGAAGTTGATCGCGAAGGGGTACGCCTACGAGAAGGGCGGCGACGTGTACTTCCGCGTACGTGCGTTCAAAGAGTACGGCAAGCTGTCCGGACGGAGTGTTGACGAACTACGTTCCGGCGCGCGGATCGCCGCCTCGGAAAAGAAGGAGGATCCGCTTGACTTCACGCTGTGGAAGGCGGCCAAACCGGGCGAGCCGAAATGGGATTCTCCATGGGGTGAAGGACGGCCGGGGTGGCACACCGAGTGCGTCGTCCTGTCCCGTCACTACCTCGGCGACACGCTTGACATCCACGCCGGCGGCAACGACCTCATCTTTCCCCACCATGAAAATGAGATCGCTCAGGCCGAAGCGTTGACCGGGAAGACGTTCTCCCGGTTTTGGCTCCACAACGGGATGCTCACCGTAAACGGAGAAAAGATGGCGAAATCGACCGGCAACTTCGCCTACGCCTACGAGGTGCTCGACCGATTCGATCCCGAGACGGTGCGCTATTTCTACCTGTCACGCCACTATCGCAAGCCGCTCGACTACTCGGAATCCGCGCTCGCCGAGGCGGAGAAGGCGGTCGATCGAATCCGCACGCTGATTTCCGAGGTCGACGCCGAGCTGCGCGGCGCCGGTGACAAGGCCCCCGGCCCTACCGGAACCGCGTTTATCGCCGGGTTGGCGGCGTTTAAAGACCGCTACCTCGCCGCGATGGACGACGACCTAAACACCGTGGACGCGCTCGCCGCGATCCAGGAGCTGGTGGCGGAGGCGAATCGGTTCCGGGCGACTGCCGCCGGCCCTGATCGGCTCGCCCTGCGCGCTGCCGTTGACCTCGTGCGCGACCTTGGGAACCCGCTTGGACTGTTCCCGCCCCGCGGGGCGGCATCTTCCGGATTAACGGATGAGCTGATGGAACTTCTGATCGAATTGCGCGCCAAACTGCGGGAGAACAAGGAATTTGCGCTTGCCGACCGGATCCGCGACCGGCTTGCGGAGCTGGGAATCGCGCTTAAGGACACCGCCCACGGGACGATCTGGATGCGGGAGGAATCATGAATCGAATCTGTGAAATGCTGGGAATCAAATACCCGATTTTCCTCGGGGGAATGGCACACGTGTCGCGTGCGCCGCTCGTTGCGGCGGTGTCCAACGCGGGTGGATTGGGAGTCATCGGATCGGGCGGGATGCCGCCCGACACCCTCGCCGACCAGATCGCCCAGGTGCGGAAGCTGACGGATCGCCCGTTCGGGGTGAACCTGATGCTGATGGACCCGAACATCGATGATCAAGTGCAGGTGGTGCTCGACGCCCGCGTGACGATGGTGACAACCGGGGCCGGGAACCCAACGCGGTACATCGACCGCCTGAAGGAACGAGGGATTAAGGTGTTTCCCGTCATCCCGGCGGTGTCACTGGCGGTGCGCATGGCGCGGGCCGGGGCGGACGGGATCATCGCTGAGGGGACGGAATCGGGCGGGCACGTCGGTGAGGTGACGACGTTCGTCCTCGTTCCGCTCGTGGCCGACGCGGTGGAGATCCCGGTGGTCGCGGCGGGCGGGATCGCCGACGGGCGGGGGCTGGCAGCGGCGTTTGTGCTCGGCGCGGAGGGCGTGCAGATGGGAACGCGGTTTCTCGCTTCAACCGAGGCGCCGGTGCATGAGAACTTCAAGCGCGCAGTGGTCAAGGCGAACGAACGGGCGACGATCGTCACCGGGCGCAGTATCGGCGCGCCGGTACGTACAATCGCTAACAAGATGACCAAGACGTTCGCGCAGTACGAGCGGGAGGGCCGCCCACGTGAGGAGTTCGAGACCCTGGCGGTCGGCGGACTGCGTCGCGCGGTGTACGACGGCGATCTTGCCACCGGCTCGTTGATGGCCGGCCAAATCGCGGGGATGATCACCGATATCAAACCGGTAAAGCAAATCATCGACGAGATGGTTGCCAAAGCGCGACAGCTCCTTCCCCAGGAGGCGTTTGAGTAAATGGCAGTGGCCACGGACAAGGCCCAACGCGATCTGGAATACGCCCGCCTGAAAGCCCACGTTAAAGAATACGCTCAAACTCAGCTTGGGAAAGAGGAAATCGACGTCCTCATGCCAATTGCGGACCGGGAGGAGTTGAAGCGCGAGATCGCCGCGGTGGAAGAGACGCGAGATTACTTAATACGAGGCGGGCGGCTGCCGTTCGGAGGGATTGAGGACCTGCGTCCGTACTTTGCCCGTGCTCGCAGCGGCGTCCATCTCGATGGCGAGGAGTTTCTCGCGGTGGCGGCGACGCTCGATACCACCGCTCGACTGCGCGACGTTCTCAGTGCTCGAACCGACCTTCCGTACTTGCGGCAACTGGGAAGCCGTCTATCCAATCACACTGCCCTCGCCAAGCGCATCTACCGCACGATCGATGACCACGGTGACGTTCGTTCCGACGCGTCTCCCCGTCTTGCCGAGCTCACCGCCCGCCGGCGAACCCTGGAGGACCGGCTCACCCGCAAGCTGCGCGCGTTCATATCTCGCAATTCTGAACTTGTAAGTGATCCGGTGATCACACGTCGCCAAGGGCGGCTCGTCGTCCCAGTGAAATCCGGAGCAGTGGGAGCGATGGAGTTCGTGGTGCACGACCGATCGGCGACCGGCCAGACCCTGTACGCTGAGCCGATGGCGGTGGTGCAAGAGAACAATGCGATCGCGGCGGTAGAAGCGGAGATTCATCAGGAGACAGCGCGGTTATTGCGCGAGTTGACTACGGCCTTGCTGGACGCGCAGCCGAGCCTGGAGCGCAATCGCGCTGTTCTCGGCCGCCTCGATTCCCTGATCGCACGTGCCGCGTACGGGATTGCCCATCACTGCGCGTTTCCCCAGCTTGCCGATACGATCGACCTGCTACAGGCACGCCATCCGCTGATCCCCGAGGATCAGGTAGTGCCGATATCAGTGAGCGTGGGGAAGGGGGCGCGGGCACTCGTGATCACCGGGCCAAATACCGGCGGAAAGACGGTTACGCTGCGCACAATCGGATTGCTTACCCTGATGACGCAGTCGGCGATTCCCATCCCGGCCGCGCCCGATTCCAAAATCGCGGTTGTCTCCCGTGTGCGCACTGATATCGGTGATGAACAGTCACTTGCGCAGAACCTATCGACATTCTCAGCGCATATGGGAAACATCGTGTCCATCCTCAACGAGGTCGACTCCGATGCCCTTGTGCTTATTGACGAACTTGGTGCTGGGACCGATCCCCAGGAAGGAGCAGCACTCGGGCTCGCCATTTTGGAGGAGCTACTGGCGCGGGGCACGCTCGTCGTTGTGTCTACACACCTCACTCCGCTCAAATATTTCGCGATCCGGCACCCACGCGTAAAGACGGCGTCGATGGAATTCGACCCGGCGACCTTATCGCCTACGTTTCACCTGATCGAGGGGATCCCGGGACGGAGCAACGCGTTCATCATCGCGCGCAACCTCGGGCTCGATCCGCAGCTAGTCGAGCAAGCACGCGCGTTTCTGTCCCGTGGGGAGATCCGCGCTGACGACATCATCGATCAGTTACAACGCGAGCGCCAGGCGATGGTCAGCCGCCGTCATCGCGCTGAAGAGGAGCTCGCGCGTGCTACCGCAGCACGTCGTCAGTACGAACAGAAGCTGGCGCGGTTCGAGGCGGAGAAGGAAGCGGACGTCACGGCGGGACTGCGTGACCTCGATGCGTTCATTAAACGCACACAGGCCGAAGTGGAACGGCTGTTAGCGGCGGCAAAATCCACGCCAACGCGGGATGAGCTCCGCACCGTGCATCGCCGTCTTGCTGAGCTACGAGCCGCTATGGGTGCGCGCTCCGATGCCGCTTATCGCACCACTAGTGCCGAATCGGCACCATTGTCCGTTGGCGATTACGTGTACGTGCGCGGCGTAGATGTGTACGGTGACATTTTGGCACTGGAACCGGATAAGGGCGAGGCAACCATTGACATCAACGGCAAGCACTTGCGTACTCGCATCGATATCCTGACCCCAGCGACGCGGCCACGATCCGCACCGCGGCGGGAACGCACGTCCGTGCCGCGACCGTCAGGCGGGCCGATCTCCCTCCAACTCAACGTGCGCCAGATGACCGTGGCCGAGGCGCTGCGCGAAGTGGAACGTTATCTCGATCGACTGCTCCTCGCCGACGTGCACCGGGCGAGCATCCTTCATGGCAAAGGAAGCGGCGCGTTGCGCGATGCAATTCGCAACTACCTCGCGTCGTGTGCGTTTGTGAAAAACTACGGCCCCGCCCCGCCCGCGCAGGGCGGCGACGGCGTCACCGTGTTCGAACTCAGTGAGTGATAAGTAAAAAATGGCGCCGCAGAAACGCTGAGAAGTGATCAAGAATTTAGATATTTTAATCTCAGAAAAAGCGATCAATAAATAACCCCGCAGCGAGCTGCGGGGTATTCAGTGAAGGCATTTTGTAATAAATATCACTATTCTTGTCTCAGCGTTCTCCGCGCCTCCGCGGTGAAATTTGTTACAGCGCTTCAGCTCATCCGCCCACGACATTCACTTGATCAACAGCGATCATCGGGGTGGACAGAACGCCGTGCACGAACTCCGTTTCTCGTCCAAGGCCGATTAAATGATCTTTCAGCAACGTATACGCATTCCCGGCGATCATTGTGTTCTTGACGCGGCCTACGATTTTCCCGTGCTCGATTTTGAACGCCACTGCAACGTTGTTGGAGAACTCGCCCGAGGCGAGGTTGCCCTGTCCGAGGCCGAGAACGCTGTCTACCAGCAGTCCCTCATCGATTCCTGCGATCAGGTCGGCTTCCGGAGTGTCTCCGGGGGAAACAATCACGTTGCTCGTCCCCACGTTGGGAGGAGTGCGGAATCCGCCGCCGCCAAACGGGCCAGATTTGTACCCGTTCCCAGTCGGTTCGGTTTTGACAAGTGCAGCGGTGCGGCGGTCGTAGATGAACCCGGTGATCACACCGTCGGACACTAGCGGAGTGCGTGCGGTCGGGGTGCCCTCGTCGTCGAACCCGGCACTGCGTGGACCGCGCGGGAGGGTACCGTCGTCGACGATAGTCAGGCGCGCGTCGAACGCCTGTTCGCCAATCCGGCCTTTAAGGGGTGATGTCCCCATGTACACCGATTTCCCGTTAAACCCGAACAGAAGCGGGAGCAGGATGGCGATCGTCCCGTTCTTGGTGAACACAACCGGCATCGGTTTGGACGGTACTTGCACGATTTTCTCCCCGTAGCGCAAGTAACGGATGATGCGGTTGACGATCCGATCCATGTCCATGTCGTCCAAATAGCGGCTCTCGGTACTGTCGAATAGGAGAAATATATCGCCCGGACTCGCCTTGCCCACTTCGCCGCCGCCGGAGATCATCGTGCGGCGCTCGGTGAGCTCCAATCCGTTGGTGTTCATGATCGTGACCGTTGTTTCCTCGCGGGATAGTGAGAAGTTCACATCGGCGTCGGGATCGGCGTCCTGCAACGCAGCGATGGCACGCGTTCCGATGTCGATAAGTTTTTCCTCAGGAACGGCCACGACCTGGGGGTCATACACCGCGGTGGTGATCGGGGACGTGGGGGGAGTGAACGCGAATTCCATCGGTTCCCCAAACTTGGCGGACGCAATCGCTGCAGCGATCAACTCCGAAGAGTCAGTGAGATCAGTGGTGGTGGCGAATCCCAACCGGCCGTCGACCGTCACCCGAAGCGCGATTCCATCAATGGTGTGGCTCTTGATCGATTCCAATTTGCCCGACCGGAAATTAACCGGCACCGTGCGGGCATGCAGCCGGTACACTTCCGCCTGATCCACCTTGGTTTTCAGTTCTTGCAGCAGCTTATCCATCATTTCCCTCCTATCGTCACGTTCGCGATGCGGATGTGAGGCGCCCCATCTGTAACCGGCAACGGGAACTGACCGCCTTTGCCGCAGCCACCGGCACCGCCGAACATTTTCTTGTCGTTGCCGATCATCTCGATCGATCGCAGCGTTTCGAACACGTTTCCAGTGAGGACGACATCCTTCACCATTTCACCCACTTCGCCATTATCGATTGCGTACGCGTATGCGGCGGAAAATGTGAACTGCTCGAACATTGTCTGGCCGCCGTACGCCCGAATCGCGTAGATTCCGTGGTCGATTCCGGCAAGCATTTCATCGAATGTGTGAGCACCGTTCTCGATGTAAGTGTTGGTCATGCGCACGATCGGTTCGTGTTCGTAGGAGACGGCGCGGGCATTGCCAGTTGGCTGCGCCCCCATCCGCGCCGCCGTCTCGCGGGAATGAAGCAGGCTGTTGAGGACTCCGTTCTTGATTAGATAGGTCTTTGCGCGCGGTGTGCCTTCGTCATCGTAGGGCACGTTACCACGCAGTCCGGGGATGTAGCCCTCGTCAATGACATTGAGGTCATCGTTCCCAAATCGCGAACCGATCTGAAGAATCTTTCGCATGCGCTCGTTTTTGTAGGTGAAATCCGCTTCGCACAGGTGACCAAACGCCTCATGGATGAATACGCCAGCCAGAGCGGGATCGAGGATCACTGTGTACTTTCCCCCGGACACCGATCGCGCGTTGAGCAGGTCCACCGCCCGCTTTGCCGCCGCCTTGGCCTCCTCCTCGCGCCCGCGAGCGTACTCAAATCCGGCCGCGGTGCCCAGCGATTCAAACCCCTGCTGGATGTTCTGCGGACCATCACTCGCCACTGCAGCGAGCATCAGCGTAACGTCCGGAATTTCCTGGGTAATGTACGCACCCTCTGAGTTAGCAAATGTCAGCTCGCGAAATGAGTCGGTATAGCGTACGGTCGTGGCCACAATCCGCTTGTCGTAGCTGAGAAGGATCTTGTTGTACGTCTCAGCGAGCTTTTTCTTCTCGTCAAGAGGCACTGTGCGGAAATCCTCAGCGAGCTCAGCGTGGATTGCATTTTGCGTTGGCTCAACCGGTGCGAGTTGCACTTCATCATCAGTATGAGCCCCTACCAACGCAGCGAATCGGGTCGCCTCTTTAACCTTGTCTTTAAGCTGGGAGATATCGTTAAACACGGCGATTCCCCAGCCTCCGTTTTTCAGACAGCGGACGATTCCGCCGAACTCGGATGAGTGCTCCAGATTTTCCAGCTTTTCCTTGCGGAACAGAACCTGGCTGCGGCTTTCTCGCTCGATGCGGACTTCGGTGTAATCGGCATCGCTCTCCGCGATCGCTTGTCGTATCAGTTCATCCACGTTAAACCTCCTTATTGCGGTTGCAACTAGGACCATTCTACCGGTAGGATACGGGTGATGCCAGGAGAAAAGATGAACGAGGTGTTAGCAGCGATAAAAGCACGGCGGAGTGTGCGCAAGTTTGCGCCCGGAGAGGTGGCGGACGCGAAACTGACCGCCATTCTCGATGCTGGACGCTGGACGCCGTCAGGGAAGAATACGCAGCCGTGGCGATTTGTTGTCGTGCGGAGCCCAGAAAAACGGGAGGCGCTCGCGCGGCTTGCTCCGCAGGATCGGATGATTGCAACGGCCCCGGTAACGATTGCGGTGTTGTACAACCACGCTGCCGGCTACGATGAACTTAAGGACGCGCACGGCATCGGAGCGGCAATCCAATCGAGAATATCCTTCTTGGAGTTTACTCTCTTGGATTGGCCGCGTGTTGGATGGGCAAAACAAGGAACCAGGAGATTGAAGCCGTGGTCGAAGCGCGAGAATCTGAGGAACTGGCGGCATTAATCCCGATCGGTTATCCCGGCGAGACGCCGGCGCCACCACCGCGTCTCCCACTTGATAAGATCGTACGGTACGTGTAAGGGGACGGATGACGATATTCGCGTGGGTGATCAGGCTGGTTCTACTTACGTTTTACGTAGCGGTGTTAGTTCCGCTGGGGATATTAGTCGCGTTGGTGTCGGCGTCTCCGGTTGCATTCGCGTTGTTTTTGTTCGTCCTGGCGCTGACGGTAGTAGGGATTATGTTCGCTCTCGCTGCGCATGTGTTGGGAAGCCTGATCGATGTGGTACTCGTTCTTGGCCTGATTGGAATTGCGTGGAAATGGCCGCGGGGGATGCGGGGACGGTTTATCGACAAGTTGCGATTCGCGGTGCGGGCGCTGCGGATTGAAGTCGAACATGGAATTCGCCGTCTGACCGGTGTTGATATCGCTATCCTGGGCGGGATCGCCTTAGTTATCGTTTTGCTGAGTCTGTCATCGGGGGTAATTCACTTTTTTCTCACGATTGCCGTCGTATTGTTGGTGATCGGGATTGTGTGGAAATGGCCGCGAAATCCACGGATAAGATTTACGGATAAGCTGCGGCTTGCGCTGCGCGCCCTGTACATGGAGCTCCGGCGGATAAGCCGATCACGTCTGTAATACGTTGTTTTTCAGGTGTTTAGTCATTATTGGACTTGACAACTCACTGATCAATCTGTATAATGGGAACAATTAGTTAACGATCCTGAAAAAGGCAAACCTATCTAAAGAGAGATAGGGACGCAAAGCCACGGGCCACAAAGGTAGCCGGGTTGCCAGGAAAAGGCAACGCGGCTTTTGTGTTGTAATGACGAAAAAAGAAAAAGTGGGGGAGGAATGAACTATGCAGACAACGATTTATTACAGTGACGGAGATGCGTACCTAATTGAGCAAGTTGACATGAAAGGGCGCCGGGAACGAAAATCCCGCTCTTCAGTGATTCTATCCATCTTGGAGGAATACTTTGAACGGGAAAAGCGAATCGGCGAGATTCTCGTTGACCTCGGCGCGGTCACTCCGTCCAAGCTCGCGCAGGGACTGGAGTTACAGC
>CAZILO010000038.1:0-9750 GCA_964540085.1 uncultured Thermotogae bacterium | reverse complement strand
TTGAGTCCCGCGCGTCTGCCAATTCCGCCACTCTGGCGTGCCAGTCGATTTTAGTGTACGCCATACGACTAATCAACAGCGGCGGAGGGGGCGGGATTCGAACCCGCGGAGCCTCACGGCTCGCCGGTTTTCAAGACCGGTGGTTTAGTCCGCTCGCCCACCCCTCCGAAATAAAATTATACCGGGACCGCCAGCGTCCAGCACCTCAGACGGGAGAATCCGATACATAGTAGCCGCTCAGTCAATGTACACTCTTCAGGAGACTGATCACTGCTTACGGCGGTAACCCTATTCCCGCTTCCGCCATCAGATCAAAGTGACGATCAGCATGGACCAGATTACAACTGTTTCCCACGGCGATCGTCATGATCAAGACATCGATCGATGGGACAGCTACCCCCGTTCGCTTTAACTTGTACGCCAACCGCGAAGCGTTCTCCCAAGCGCCAGGATCCACGCCGCAGTATCGATCAACGTTAGATTCGAGGGATTGAAACTCGTCTTTCGCTTACGATACCTAGTAAAGGTGCATAAATCGGCACCATATTCAACTCCCCGAACAAGCACTAGCCGTTATTCCCCGCGTTGAGTGCTTGCACAATCGTCCCGCCGCCGAGGAGGTGGTCACCGTCGTACACCGCCGCGATCTGCCCCGGTGTGACCGCGCGCTGCGGCGTATCGAACCGAACGGCGAAACGATCGCCCGACAGCGGTTGAAACGTGCATCCCGCCGCCGGGGAGCGATAGCGGATCTTGACGGAGAGGTGGGCGCCGGCTTGGGGAGGTGTGCCGGAAACGAAGCTTGCCTCGTCAGCGATGAGGCCAGTGGCGAAGAGCTCATCCCGTGTCCCCACGATCACGGCGTTTTTTGCCGCGTCGATCCCGACAACGTAGAGCGGTTCCGCCGCCGTAATTCCGAGCCCACGGCGCTGCCCGATCGTGTACCGCGGCAGGCCGTGATGCATCCCGAGCACGCGGCCACGGCGATCGACGATCGGACCGGGAGTGAGATCGTCGTGCGAAAACAGAAAATCGAACTTCCCATCAACGGCAAAGCACAGATCCTGACTTTCGGGGAGCTGAGCGGCATGCAGACCCTGTTCCCGGGCGAGCGCGAACACCTCGTCCTTGTGCAGACCTCCGACTGGAAACAGCAGCCGTTCGAGGTCATGCGATCTTAACCCGTACAGGAAGTACGACTGGTCTTTCCCGGGATCGACGCCGCGATGGAGTTCCAATCCCTCGTTCCCGCGGACGATTCGCACGTGGTGTCCGGTGGCGACGTAGTCAAACCCATGGTCGTCGGCGTACTTGAACGCAAGCGGGAACCGGAGATCCCGGTTACACCGGCCGCACGGGTTGGGGGTTTCACCGCGGCGGTAGCGGGCAATGAAATCACGCACCACCGTGTCGTAAAACGCGGCGCTGGCATCGACAGTGCGGTGGGGGATGCCGAGCTCGCGGGCAGCGAGCGCGGCGCTGTCGAGGGAGCAGCATTTAGTCCTGCCATGGTAGTCAGGAGCGCCGGGGAACGACCACAGCCAGAATGTCAGCCCCTCAACGTCATATCCGTCTTGGTTGAGAAGAAACGCAGCGACGGTGCTGTCGACCCCGCCGCTCATCAGGACGAGGACCCGACCCTTCACCCTGTGGGCTCGCCCTCCGTGGGGACGACGCAGATGAACTCAAGATCGTCATCCCCGGCATTGATGAACTGGTGCGGATCGTTCGCCGGCACGTAGGCGAAGTCCCCGGCAACGAGGTTGAATTCCTTGTCTTCTGATCGGATTGTACATTTCCCGCGCACGATGAACGCCTCATGCTCCCACGGATGCGCGTGATACGGGGTCGCGCCGTCCTTTCCCAGGGTGAACAGCCGCATCACGTAGTGCGGTGCTCCCTGGGCCGGTCCGATTAGAATCCGCTTTTTCACGTGGAATGTCGTCTTTCCATTGTGCAGATCGTGCGCCGGCACGTCCGCACTGCTTCCAGTTACGATCATAGTCCCTCCTTTAAAGCGGGGAAACGATCAACGGAACGAGCATCTCGTCACGCGTGAGCCCGCCGTGCATCCCTTTCAACCTGATCGCATCCTTGTACGGATGGAGAAGCGCGCCCGGCCCAGTAGCGGCTACAATGACGTCCCCAATCCGATCGCGGACGGAGTCCTTCGCCGGACCGTCTCCGAACAGCCCACTCGCGAGTGCGCTCTCCGCGTCGATCGCGGTCAGTCCGTCGGTCAAATGGGCGGAGATCGCCCCCAGCACCCGCTTTCGGCTTCCCTCGCGCAGATAGAGGTAAGACGCGCGTGGTTCACCAAGCGGCGGGAACAGCAGCCCGTGTTCGAGCTCAGGGATGTGCGAGATATCGTGATAATCCGACTTACGCATCGGTGTGAACCCGTGATCAGCGCAGATGATCAACAGGGTATCCTGTACCCGCCCAATGAGCTCGCGCCCGAGGGCGGCATCGATCGCGTACAGCTCCGCCTCAACTTCTTCGGTCCACGGCCCGTAGGTGTGGGCAATCGCGTCCGTCGCCCCCCAATACAGGCTGAGGAACGTGCGCCCGTGCGCCCGATTTAGGATCTGTCGTGTCGCGACGAGCATGTCGGAGAAGTTCACCACCGGGTGAATCCGCTCTTGATCGTCATAGATGATCGACGACAGCCCGCTGTTGGCGATGTACTTTCCGATCAGGATGTGCGAGGTCACCCCGGCCCGATGAAGCTGAGCGTACAGGGTGGGCACCCCGAGGAACGTCTTGGCATCAAGCCCAGCATGCAGCGCCGACTCCCCGTTGTCATTTCCGAGAATGGACAAGTGCAGCATGTTGGTGATCGCCGCCGTCTCCCGCAGGTACAGGCGATACCCCACCATCCCGTGCTCCTGGGGGGAGAGACCCGTGCTGTAGCTGGTGAGGGCAGCGGCGGTGGTCGCAGGAAACACCGATGTCACCGGGATCATTGCTCCAGCCTCGATCACCCGGTGGAGATTAAGATCGGGGTGCGCAGCAAGAAATCGAGCGAGATGGTCATACCCGACCCCGTCGAGGACGAGGAGAACGACGCGCTCGATCCCCGTGGGGATGGCATCCTTTACCGCAGCGTGTACCGTCGTAGCGCGATCGACCGAATCGCCAAGCACGGTACGGACCAACCCCGGAACGGCCACGATTGAGTAACCGCCGTAATCCGGAATTACCGCTCCGGCGGGCAACCCGGGAAGCGTACGTGCGATGAGCTGCTGTTCGATCGTTTTCATGGCGTTATTATATCACCCCGATTGCACCATTACTTTTGCTGCACCCGTTCGTGGTGAGCGATAAATTCGGGAAGTTCATTTAAACTGGTGATATCACCATTTTCGCCGCTGCGATCAAGCAAGATCGGAACGAGCCCGGCAGCGCGCGCGGCGATGACATCGTCCTGTTGGTCGCCAATGAAGTAGCCACGGTCGCCCCCGATTACCTCCAGCATCCGCAGCAGCATGTCCGGTGCGGGCTTGGCGGTCGCGAGCTCGTCCCAGCGGTGTCCCCGCCCCAACCACACCCGAAACAGACGATCGAGTGAAAACTTCTTTACCACCAGATCGACGATCTCCTGCGGGGAGTTACTCACAATTCCCAGGGGATATTCCCGCGCCAGCGACTCTAGGACCGCGATGTCGGGAAACGGGGCCACGCGGCCGGACGCGATTGCCGCCAGCTTTCCATTGAGATAATTACGTTCGCGTTGTGCCCACAGAGTCTCGATATCCGGGATCCCAAACCGAGCGCAGAATTCATCGCCATTGCGGCGCAGATTAGAGATGTACAAACGCTTGGCGTTTTCCTCAGTGGCCGGGATACCAAAATCGCGCAACGTCTTCATAAACGCCTCCACGATCCATCCCCCCGGAGTGAAATCGTCGGAATCGATGATGACTCCATCCATGTCAAACCCGATAACCGGTGTGCTCATGTTCCCATCCTTTCAATTCGCAACCCCCGCGCCATGAGCCGGGATATCAGTTCATCAGCCGGGACGCATGTTTCCTGAGGAATGGCACCGCGTGCGGCGATCTCCTGGTTCGCGAGCATGAACGCAATCTCCGCGATCGGAAACCCGGTCGAGCGCATCATCGCTGATAATCCGGTCGCCTCATCGTAACGATCAATCATCTCGTAGCGCACCGCGCGGTTACCGGCACGAGCAGTCACCCGCAACAGCACCACGTCAGGCTCGCCGAATGCCAGTTTTTCCTGCAATAGCCGCACTGCCACCGCCCGTGGTACAACCTCGGTATCGTCGACCGTCATGGGAGCAAGGTCGAAGAAGCCAAGATCAGCGATCGTCTTGACCTTCTCTAAGTGCCCGGGATAACGGATCGTTTTGTAATCGAGGTTCTGTACCTGCCCACGCATGGTACGGGGAAGGGTGGAGCTACCGCCGGCGGTGTGAAACGCCTCCAGGCGTCCGTACGGCGGCGGGAACGATATCTCTTCAGCGCCGGTGAGGGACGGGACGGTCGTCGGTTTCCCGTCGCGCAGGATCACCGCCGGTTCCATGTACTCATTGATCAATCCGTGCGGGGAAAACACGATCTGGTAACCAAGTGGAGGTCGTGGGCGCTGGGGCAGGCCACCGACGCGAATCTTCACCTCGTCCGCCGCTCCCCCAAGTCCAGCAACTGCGGCTGCAGTGAGGATGTTCACCAGGCCAGGCGCGAGGCCACAGTCCGGGATCACCGTCACTCCGGCTGCTTTAGCAGCACCGTCGAGTTCAAGCTCCTGATCGACAATACCTGGGTTCCCACCCAAATCGCAGAAGTGGACCCCAGCGTCCACCGCCGCACGGGCGAGATCAAGGTTGAGGAAATACGGAACGGCACTCACTGCCACCGCGCAGCCCGTCATCGTCTCCCGGACGGCGCGAGGCGCGGTCGCATCGAGACGTACCGGGACCGCACGCCGGTCTCTGAGCCAATCTACAATCGCTTCCGCTCGTGCGCGCTCTCGATCAGCGATCACAAGTGCGGTCACCTCGGGATGACGGAGGAGATCGTAGGCGATCGCTCGCCCCATCATTCCCGCTCCGATAATCAAAATCCGCATTTTATGCTCCTCTTTTCCCCCGCAATAGTGCCATTCTACCCGGTACCCGAATACGATCAACCCGATCCTTTCCCGGCATCCGCCGGCGCGGTACAATCGGGGTCACGAATCGGAAGGGGGAACGGGAGATGTGCGGGATCTTCGGAATCGTTACAGCAACTGAACAGCAACTAGGCAGTGTTTTACTTGACGCGGGGCGCCGCCTTGCTTACCGCGGATACGACTCGGTCGGGGCTGCCACCATCGATCGAACCGGACACATCGACCTGCGCAAGGACGTGGGGAAGATCGATGCCGTCAACGCTCGCCTCCACCTGGACGAGATGACGGGCGAACGTGGGATCGTGCAACTACGATGGGCAACGTTTGGAGCACCGTCGTACGACAATGCGCAACCCCACCTCGACTCCGACGGTGACCTCGTCGGTGCCCATAACGGGAACATTGTGAACAACGTGGAACTGCGCGCGGAATTCATCGCTCAAGGAATGACCGTGCGCGGGACCAACGATGGCGAGTCATGCGTACACGCGGTGGAACGGTACGTCGATCAGGGGATGCCGATGCCGGAGGCAATCCGGAACGCGGCACGCGACCTGAAGGGGGACTACGCGTTCGTCATCGCCGCTGCCGGCGAACGCGGGGTGATCCACGCGATCAAAATGGGGTCCGGGCTTGTGGTCGGAATCGGCGACGGGTTTACCTGCGTCTCGTCCGACCTCCCGTCGATCCTGCCGCTTACCGACCGCATCATCCGCATCTACGACGGAGAGATGGTTACGCTGTATCCGGACCGGGTGGAGATACGCCAGGTGGCGGACGGTACACCGATCGCGCGCAACGCCGAGCCATTCACCGAGGGAATGGACGCGGCGGAAAAGGGCGGTTATCCCCACTTTATGCTGAAAGAGATTCACGAGCAGCCAAAGGTTGCCACCGATCTGATTCACCTCCTGTCCGCGTCTCCCCATGTCGACCCGTTTCTCGACGCCATTGAATCCGCGCGCCACGTGTATTTTGTCGGCTGCGGGACGAGCTATCACGCTTGTCTGATCGGAGCTGGTTATTTCAACCGAATCGCGGGCATTCCGGCGGTAGCGATGCTTGCACCCCAATTCACTGAGACAATCGCCCGCACTCTTACCCCGGACGATGCAATCGTGTTCGTTAGTCAATCCGGCGAGACCAAGGACGTGCTTAACGCGGTGAACGCATCCCGCCCCACCGGAGCGCGCATCCTGGGAGTGCTCAACGTAATTGGGTCAGCGTTGATGCACGCCTCCGACCATTATCTTCCCCTCACGTGCGGCTACGAGATTTCGGTACCGGCGACAAAGACGTTCCTCAACCAGGTGTTGCTGTTCTTGTACCTCGCCGACCGCCTACGCTACACCGGCGACGCGATCGATTGGAATCACGTACCGGGATTGATCGCGGAGACGATCGCCACTGCGGACGGGCCGGCACGCGATGTCGCCGCGTTGCTCAACCCTCATTCCGAGATGTACTACCTCGGGTACGGGCTTACCCTTGGTGTCGCGATGGAGGGCGCGCTTAAACTGAAGGAAATCACGTATGCCCACTGCGAGGGAATGCTGAGCTCGGAATTCAAGCATGGCCCCTTGTCCGCGGTGCGTGATGGCTATCCAGTGTTATTCGTGACTGCACCCGAGGACGCAACGATGATGGTGAATCACGTAAACGAGGTCACCTGTCGCGGTGGGCGGGCGATCGCCGTCGCCGCCGATGATGCACTCCTGCGCAAGAATGTATCCGACTACATCGTAGTCCCAAACGCCGGCCAGGACGTGACTGCGCTCCTCACGGTGCTCCCACTTCAACTGATCAGCTACCACATGAGCGTAGCACGCGGGATCGATCCCGACTTCCCTCGTAATTTAAGCAAGACTCTGACCGTAGACTGAACTAAACGACGGAAACGTCACTTCTTCTGGAACATCAATGCCGCCTTGGCATTGTGAGAGCAGGAGAACACAACCGTGGTCATGCGCGTCCCCTCCGACGCGGTCGCGTACAGATCGTTGAGTTGGATCTTCTGTCGCGCCAGCGCCGCTGTCACCTTCTCTAAGAACCCGGCGCGCTCGGGCAGTTCAATCACCACAACTTCTCTCTCAGTTACTGGAAGGCACGCGCGTTGCAGGGCATCACGCGCGTAGGTCTGAGCACTTGTTATCAGCCGCACTACTGCTTGATCACCATCGACACACAGGTTGACAGCGAAGATGTTTACCCCCATCTCAGCGAGGATATGCGCTACTTCAGCGACAAGATCCAACCGTTGCTCGGTGCGAATAACCAACTCCCGTTCCAACCGTGCTTGTTGCATGACTCTCCCACCTTTCCGTACCTCTAACTATACCACCTCTTACCAACGAGCGACGGATATCCGCGCGCACCGAACGGGAAACGTGGCACGTTCGCGCGGTAATTACTTCCCGGGGCCCGTAACTAGAAGTGAACGCATAGTGGCAACGACAGTCATATTTACCGTGCTATTTATAGTCGGATCCCTTTCCACTTGACAGGTGTGAGCGCTCGCCCTATAATTAGCAGTCGAGATATGAGACTGCTAATTTGAGGTGATAAAAATGATTCGGTTTGATAAATTAACGGAGGGGGCGCAGGAGCTGTTCCACGAGGCGCAGGATCTTCTGACGCGTTATAAGCACAACCAGCTTGACGTGGAACATATTTTTTATGTGCTCGCAACGAAAGAGGGAGTCGGCCGTGACATCCTGCAGGAGATGGGGGTGAACCTGACCGGACTGGCCAAGGATCTCGACATTCTCCTGCGTGACAAGCCAACTGTCTCTGGGCCGGTGGGAACGCAGATTTACATCACTCCGCGCCTGGACGCGGTGGTGACCGGCGCCCAGATGGAGGCCGAACGGCTGAAGGATGAGTTTATCGGTGTCGATCACATCCTTCTCTCTATCGCGCGCACTGTCGATCCGACCCTGAAGCGGGTTCTCGATCGGCATGGGATTACCCCCGAGGCAATCTACAATGCGCTGCGTAACGTACGCGGCGAGCAGCGGGTGACCGATCGTACCCCAGAGGATCGCTATCAGGTACTGAAGAAGTACTCAACCAACCTGACCGAGATGGCAAAGCGGGGCGAACTCGATCCGGTGATTGGCCGCGCCGAGGAGATTCGCCGCGTGGAGCAGATCCTGTCCCGCCGACGGAAGAACAATCCCGTCCTGATCGGTGAACCGGGCGTGGGCAAGACGGCGATTGTGGAAGGGCTCGCCCAGAAGATGGTCGCCGGGGATGTCCCCGATAACCTGAAGGATAAGGAGATCATCGCGCTTGACATCGCAGCGATGGTCGCTGGGTCCAAGTTTCGTGGTGAGTTTGAGGACCGACTGAAGGCGGTACTCAAGGAGATCGAGGCCTCCGCGGGGAAGACGATCGTGTTCATCGATGAGATCCACACCATCGTCGGTGCCGGTGCGGCGGAAGGGGCAATCGACGCTTCCAACATGCTGAAAGAACCGCTTGCCCGCGGCAAACTTCAACTGATCGGCGCAACGACCCTCGACGAGTACCGCGAGCACATCGAAAAGGACAAGGCGCTCGAGCGGAGGCTGCAGCGCGTGTTCGTGCCCGAGCCGTCAATCGAGGAAACAATTGAGATTCTCAAGGGATTGCGCGAAAAGCTTGAGCAGCACCACAGAGTGAAGATTACCGACGAAGCAATTGATGCGGCCGCCAAGCTGTCGGAACGCTACATCTCCGATCGGTTTCTGCCGGACAAGGCGATCGATCTGATCGATGAGGCGGCGAGCCGGATCCGAGTCGACAAGTCGGGCGACACAGTAACCGAGGCTCACATTGCCGGGGTCGTCTCGCAGTGGACCGGGATCCCGGCCGAGCGGATGCTCGCGGAAGAGCGGGCCCGGCTGGCGAAGATGGAGGAACTCCTCCACACCCGGGTGATCGACCAGGAGGAAGGGGTCAAGGCGATTGCCGAGGCGGTCCGTCACTCCCGTGCCGGGCTGTCCGACCCGCGCCGCCCGATCGGAACGTTCCTGTTCCTCGGGCCAACCGGAGTGGGGAAGACCGAGCTCGCCAAGGCGCTCGCCGAGTTTCTGTTCGGGAGCGACAACGCGCTTCTGCGGATCGATATGTCCGAGTACATGGAGCGCCACGCCGTCGCGCGCCTGATCGGTTCCCCGCCGGGCTATGTTGGCTACGAGGAGGGTGGACAGCTCACCGAGGCGGTGCGACGGCGGCCGTACCAGGTGATCCTGTTCGACGAGGTGGAAAAGGCGCACCCACAGGTGATGAACCTGCTGTTACAGTTGCTCGATGAGGGGCGGCTGACCGACGGGCACGGGCGCACCGTCGATTTCCGCCACACGATCATCATCATGACCTCAAACGTGGGGAGCGAACATTTCACCGAGGGAGCGAGTGAGGAACGGATTCGTGACAAGATTCACGAGGAGCTGAAGCACACGTTCCGGCCGGAGTTTCTCAACCGGATTGACGAGATCATCATCTTCCATCAGCTCTCCGAGGAGGCGATCAAGCAGATCGTCGAGCTCAAGGTGGCAGCGTTGAACGCCCGCCTCGCCGAACAGGGGATTACCCTCACCCTTACCGACGAGGCAAAGCGGGTAATCGCCA
>CAZILO010000037.1:0-9881 GCA_964540085.1 uncultured Thermotogae bacterium | reverse complement strand
AATCTGGGCCTCGGCACCAGGCTTTCCCTTGACGGGTCAAGGTTTATTCCGCTATGGTTAGGCGATGAGGGGCATCCGATGAATGAGAATCCCACGGCCGTCTGGGAAAGTATCCTTTCCGGATTGCGAAAGGAACTCCCGCGTGCCAGTTTTGAAACGTGGTTTGGTGAAACACGGCCGCTGCAAATGACGGACAATCAACTCGTCGTCGCAGTTCCGGACAGTTTCATCAAGGGCGGGATCGAGCGGCGCTATCGGGACGTAATCGACCGCCTAAGTCAAGCGCAATTTGGTGATCGGCTCACAGTCAATTTCGCGGTCGCCGAGACTAAGCACGATGATCTTTCTCCTCCCCCAATCTCGCCAACACGGATAGCTACGCACGGGAATACTCTCCCCCTCAATCCCGATTACACGTTTGACCAATTTGTGCGCGGAAAAAACAACCACCTTGCGTATGCAGCGTCAATGGCGGTGGCGGAAGCACCGGGCAAGGCGTACAACCCTCTGTTTATCTATGGAAGCGTCGGCTTGGGTAAAACCCACCTTCTTCAGGCAATTGGCAACTACATTCTCCAATCCGGACAGCCAATGACGGTTGTGTACACAACATCGGAACGGTTCGCCATCGAGCTGATCAACGCCATCCGTGGGAATACTACATCCGCATTTCGCGAGAAGTACCGCCGCATCGATCTTCTCCTTATCGATGACGTGCATTTTCTCCAAGGCAAGGAAGCAACGCAGGAGGAATTGTTCCATACGTTCAACGAGTTATACGGGAGCGAAAAACAGATCGTGCTGTCGAGTGATCGCCCGCCCGAGGAGCTGTCCGGGCTGCAGGAGCGGTTGGTGTCTCGATTCCGGTGGGGGTTAGTGGCTGACATCCAGCCGCCTGACTTTGAGACACGCGTGGCAATCCTGCGCGAAAAGGCGCAAAATCGTGGATTGATTGTGAATGACGATATCCTCGAACTGATCGCCAGTCGCATTTCATCCAACGTCCGCGCATTGGAGGGCGCGCTCGTACGGGCGATCGCCCATGCCGAGCTTGAAGGACAGAATCTTACTCCCACCACCCTGGAGGACATGCTCCCCGAGGAGGGCAAGCGCGAACGGCTAACAGCGGAACACATCAAGGATGAAGTCGCGGCGCGTTACCACTTGAAACGGCGCGACATCGAGGGGACAAGCCGTAAAAAAGAGATCTCCCAAGCGCGTCATATCGCAATCTACCTGACACGCGAGCTCACTAATCAGTCGTTCCCTGCCATCGGCCGCCAATTCGGGAACCGCGATCACACCACAATCATGCATTCCTACATGAAAATCAAGTCCCTCATCGAAGAGATGCCACTCCTCCATGCGGAGATAAAAGAGATCGAAGAGAGCCTGCGGGCCCGGTTTACCGTCCGTTGAATGCCGGAAACGTGCTTATAGACAGTGCTATAACCGACGAGCGCCTAGTGTCTCCCTGTGGAAAACCCTGGGGAAAAGGGGAGGAAAAGTGGTGAAAAAGCGCTGTTCGTTGTGGAAAAGTACAGTGAATAACTACGGGCAAAGTTCCCCCCAGCGGATATCCACTGTTTTCCACCGTTATGAACAGGTTATCCACAGGGTTTTCCCCAATGGTTATACCGGACAGAATCGACAATCGTGCCCTTTTCCCCAGACAGATGTCTCTCCTACAACTCCCACAGGTCCTTTACAATGAACTGGGTAACTGAAGTACTTCGCCGCTACAATTTGGGGGAAAAGTTCAGTGCACAACAACCATTACTATTGTGGCCGGAAACAGTTGGACCACAAATTGCTCAGATCACACAGCCAATTCGGTTCAGTGATGGGATTCTTACAGTCGCTGTAACCTCCGCTGCCGCTCGTCAGGAACTATTTTTGCTTCGTGCTCAATACATCGCTCGTCTTAATCACGCGGCAGGAGCTACTGTTGTGCGTGATATTCGGTTTATCCCCGGGCGGATACCTCTTCCCCGTCGGATACCGCGCCCCCCGCTCGATCCTCATTTGCCGGCAGAGGCATCTCACATGTTCGCTGGCGTGCCCGATCCCCAATTGCAACGGTCATTCACCAACCTGTACGTCACGCTACGCCAGCGGGAACGGGCACTGCTGGCAGCGGGTGCGAAGCGGTGCGTACGCTGTGGGGTTGTATTTTTCGGGGACGGAGATTTGTGCCCGGGATGCCGATTTGACCATTCTCAGTCCGACGAGTCGGGGTAACCGCTGCCAGCGCCCCACTCCGCTGCGAGCGCGTCAAACCGATCGGCAGCGATCGCGTCTCTGATGTCGGCCATCAGCCGGGTGAGGAACCGCAGGTTGTGAATCGTCGTCAGCCGGTAAAACGATAACTCACCGGCGCGACACAGATGGCGCAGGTAGGCGCGCGAGTGATGACGACACGTAAAACAGTCGCACGTCGGGTCAATTGGTTGGGAGTCACTGCGAAACCGGGCGTTGCGCAGGTTGATGCGGTGACGCGGCGCTCCCTTGACGAACACCGTTCCGTTGCGGGCGATTCGTGTTGGCGCGGCGCAGTCAAACGCATCCACACCGCGACGTACCGCAGCGAAGATATCTTCGATCTCACCGATCCCCAACAGGTGGCGCGGCCTGTCCGGCGGCAGTATGGGAATCGTCCAGTCAAGGACGTGGTACATGTCGGACTTGGATTTTCCGAGTGACCCCCCGATCGCGAACCCGTCAAACCCCATTGTGGCGATTGTGCGTGCGCTTTCTGTACGCAGGTCGGCGTACGCTCCGCCCTGCACAATTCCAAACAAGTGTTGATCCGGGTTTGGAAACTGGCTCTCATCCTGAAGACGGGCGAATGCGGCCCGTGCCCGCGCTGCCCAGCGGTGCGTGCGCTCCATCGCGCGCTTGGTGTAGCGGTAATCGTGCAGCGGTGATGTGCACTCGTCCAGCACGAGGATGATATCCGCCCCGAGCTTGCGCTCGAGCTCGATCACGCTCTCCGGCGAGAAGAACTGCGGTGAACCATCGATCACTGATCGGAACCACACCCCATCCTCGGTCAGTTTTACGAGTGATTTTCCCTGTTTGTAATTGCCCGGCTGGCGGGGGCGGTCCTCGCCCGGAAATATCGATGCTACCTTGCCCACCCCGTGCTCCTTGCCCGCGCCGAGGCTGAACACCTGAAACCCGCCGGAATCGGTCATCGTTGGCCCGTTCCACCCCGAGAACCCGTGCAACCCCCCGAGGTGGGCGATCGTGTCCTCGCCCGGCCGCAGGTGGAGGTGATAGGAGTTGGAAATCACCATTTGCACGCCGACATCGCGGACCGCCGCTGGTTCGACCGCTTTGACGCTTGCCCGCGTTGCCACCGCCACGAACGCCGGGGTAGCGACGTCCCCGTGCGCGGTATGGATTATCCCGGTGCGGGCGCGGGAATGCGTGTCCTGGTGAATCAACTCGTACATCAGTAGAACGTGGTGAGCGTCCGGTGGTGGGGCGCCATCTTCCTGTGTTGGGATGCATGCCACAGCAGCCAGTCGAGCTCCAGCGCCAGGAGGCGCCTGCCACGGCGGGCAAGGGCATTCCGCACTAACTCCACCGCGACGATCGTGGCGGCGCGGATCTCGATCTCTTCCCGGGAGCCAGGGGTAATCCATTCCTCATTGTCGACTGTCGCTGCCAACGTATCGGAGTAGTGCAATACCCCGGCAGCGCGCAGAATCTGGGGGAGCTTGTAGTCGGCGAACGCGGTTAGCCGGGCGATGTCGTGAAACGCACCGTACGATTTCCCGGAAAAACACGCGTACAGGTCGCCGGCGAAAATCTGCGCTCGCTTGTAGAAACCGACCCGTTCCCCGTTGTAGTCCGCTTCGTCGCGGAACGACGGAAATGCCTCTATTACTAGGTCAACGAGCTGAAGCGCGCTGTTATCGGCAGCGGCAATGAGATTGTCCGGCTTGCCGTCGTAGCGCGCAATCATCTGCGTTCCGATCTCGTGCAGGATCGCCACCCGGTCCGCGAACAGCGGTATCTCCCCGATCCTGACGTTACCGTGGAGAATTTTGTCCACCTCCACAGCGGGAACGGTGGCCAAGTAGCGAAAATCGTCGATCGGCCGGTCGGCGAGGAGCGCCTGTTTCAGGACCGCGGTGAGTGCGAAGTACCCGCTCAGCTGTTCGTCATTCACGACCACCTGCCAGTGCGGTTCTGGAAAGAAACAGAAATTGAGGGAATCGACCACGAGGAGGTAGGCCGCGGTGCGTACCGTCCCATCGCAGTAGTGGTGAACGCAGTCCCAATCCGGAACTGGAACTGGGAGAAGCTCCGCTGCCAATCCCGGGACCGCATTCGCGTTGATCTCAACGAACGCAGCATTTTTCATCACGTAGTGTGCGCTTTCTCGCACGTCGATCATCATGTCTCCTTTCGCGCGCGTACGAACATGAGTGAACTTTCCTCCACGGGAATCTCTCTCCATGCTTCCGCGAGCCCGCGGCAGATGGGGACAAACCACTGACGCAGGTGGGGAAGAGTGCCGGACTCGTGCAGCCCGATGAAACACTGGCTTGCGATCCGCGTGATCGGTCCGCGGATCTGTACCCGGGTGAATCCGGCGGCAGTGAGGGCTTGGAGCAGGGACGTCGTGGTGTAGTGGTGAAGCTCGAATCCGCGTGTCCGCACGATTTTGGCACGCACATGCTCCAATAACGGTAGCCCCCATGTGGCAGCGATTACGGCGGTGACGGGCTGCATTCCCGGTTCCCCTTCCCGGCGTGTAAATCCGGACTGGCGCGGAAATGCAGCGGCGGTTGCTTCCAATTTGGGATCGGATTCGATCTCAACTAGGTACTCTGCCTCTCGCGGCGGGGCGGGCTCCTTTACAGCGTAGCGGTACCAAACGCGGTTATCACGCGGAAACAACTCCACTTGTTGCTCGGGACGGTCGCCGAGTTCCCCTGCCAGGTGTTCAACCGTGGCAACGAGGGCACCGCCCCGTTTCAACACACGGTGAACCTCGCGCAAGCACGCGGTTGGATCTGCTGCTTGTTCGATCGCCGTTCCGGCGACAGCGCCGTCGAAGCTATGAGTCGGAAACGGAATTTGCTCGCACGCGGCGCGCCGGAACTCCACATTTTTGTGCCCGCGCTGGGCCCGGTTTGCTTCCGCTGTTTCAACCCGCTCGGAGGTAGCATCGATCCCCACTACTCGGTCCACGTACGGTGCGAGCGGGAGCGCCGGCCACCCGTCCCCACTGCCAACGTCAAGAATTTGCCCCGTCGTTCCCAACGCGGCCAGGTACGCCATGATGAGCGTTAGGTCAATCCAGTCATCGACCCGTTCCGGTGTGTAATCGCGGTATACCCCGCCAAGGTCGGGCGGTGCCTGGTGGTCCATCGCGGCGTAGCGGAGCGTTGCCGAGTCGGTCCACTCCACATCCAGATTGGTACGGATCCATTCCTCGATGGGCTGCATTATCCCTCCTCACTGGCGATGGTACCGTAAACGAATACGGGGATAAAGCCTACCGGGACAGGGCGCGGTACAGGATGGTATAGTCGGAACTTGGATTCCAAAACAAGTATCCGTCCGCTCCGGCGTCATGTGCCGCCTTGATCTCAGCGCGGATGTAATCCTCCAGCGACATTCCGCGGGGGATATCAAGGTTAAACGCCTGCAGGAATGGACGAATTGGCGTGGTTACCCGAGCGCAACCAGTGACAAGCGCATCGTGCACCACCCGGTACGGATCGTCTTTATAGTACTGCTCGTGGTAGTGGGATGGGTAGAGCATCGGAGAAAGAAAGTCAACCCGGGCGCCGATCTGTTCCAATGACTGGCCGATCGGGTCGATTAACTTCTTGTTCCAGTTCCACATCACGCGTCCAAACAGATCAGCGGAGATGAAAACACGGCCAGCGAGGAGGCGGCGGGCGCGATCGGGAAACGCATCGATTGCGGCGTAACGCTGGCCGTATCCGGTCCCAAGACCTTCCCCATCCGGGAACCGCAGGTAGTCGAACTGGATCTCGTCAAACCCAAGCGACGCTGCCTCGTTTGCGATCGCGAGGTTGTAGGCGACTACTTGCGGGCTCTCCGGTGCTACCCATGGTCCGGAAGTCCCGAGATGGGCAGCCAGTTTGGGATCGTAGAACAGAACCTGACGGGCAATTACGTAGATTCCGGCGGCGTGGAGTTTCGGGATAATGGCACGCGGATCGATCCTGTTTACAACTGCTCCGATTTCCCGCGCCAATGGGACAT
This sequence comes from uncultured Thermotogae bacterium, assembly GCA_964540085.1. GTDB lineage: Bacteria > Bipolaricaulota > Bipolaricaulia > UBA7950 > UBA9294 > S016-54. The sequence goes on along the minus strand of CAZILO010000037.1, from coordinate 3,626 downwards.
TGCTTGCGTACGTGACTTCGCCGTGCATGTTCTTTATGTTTATCACGACGGCGTTGATCATGCCCGCTTGGGCGGCGGCAAGCACGCTAGCGAGCGTTTTCGGTTTGGTTAGGGAGTACGACGTTAGGTACACGCCTACCCGATTGTGGGGGGAGAGGGGAAATGCGGACGATGCAGATGTCGACCCGTGGTTGGATCCGACTCCAAACAGGGTGATGATGACCAAACAGACACTGAGGAACCGTATTACACCCGACAGTTTCATGCCGTCCAGTATAGTCGCGTTCGCGGCCACTGCCGATCATTTCGCGCCCGTTTTCACCGGACGTCGGACACGTTGGCGATGGTACTACGGGACCGCGGAAAATTGGTCATGCGGGTGTTCACCATTCCTCCATTTTTCCATCATCGAATCTCTATTGCGCTTGAGTAGAGTCATATTGCCCGTGCTGTTGCGCCGGGCTATAATAAAAAATCGGGTTATACGCGAAGGAGAGATTGATATGCACATTAGGATGATAGGTGTTTTTTTGCTCGGATTGGCGCTCATGGCCGTTGTCGGGTTTGCCGGAGCGCATGCTCCGATCACCATTCTTGGTAATTCAGACTTCACTGCGGCGAACGGGGTAATCGGCGGAAGCGGGACCGTGTCCGATCCGTACATCATTGCCGGCTGGGAGATTGATGTTCCTCAGACGGCGTCGTACGCGATCAACATTCAGAACACGACCGCGCATTTCGTATTGCGAGGACTCGTGATCCGCGGTGCGATGGATCCTCTCGGCGCGGCGATCCATCTTGGGTTTGTGTCCGGGGCAACGATCGAGGGGTGTACTATTTCCAACTCGCTGAATGGGATTGATATATCGTCGTCCACCGCCATCACGATGAAAATGAACGTCCTTGACGTTCAGGGAAGGGGGCTGCGGGTCATCGGCGAGTCAGTGGCGGAGTACAACCTTGCGATCGACACCACCAACATGCTCAATAACGCGCCGATCCATTACATCTACGGACAACACGGCGGTACGGTGAGCGGAATCAAAGGTACGTGCCTGTACGTCACCGCCAGCGATGGAGTGACGATTGAAAATAACAAAATTGTCAACGGGGACGGGATCCAACTTGCGTTTGTGACCAACTCCGTCATTCGCAACAATGAAGCCCGGCGCACCAGTCCGGTGTATACTGAACATGGCCTTACCCTGTACCGATCCGACAACAACACGGTTACCAACAACATTCTGGTGAACAACCGCTTTGCCGGTTTATTTCTGTGGCTGTCCAAGAACAACACCGTGACCGACAATCAGTTGATGGCTAACAACTTTGGCGCACTTGTCGCTGCATCGGACGACAACGTGATTTCCGACAACGCGATCGCTGCCAACCCCACCGGAATTCAGCTATCAGCCGGATCAACAGGCAATAAGATCACCCAGAACATCATCTACCAAAAGAATACAAAATACGGGATAGCAATTGGGCAGGCGACCGGCAACGTCATCACGCAAAATTCGATCGCCGAAGCGGAAACGGGTATCTCCATTTCCAAGACCGGAATGGACAACACTGTGTCGTTTAACACCGTTATTGCTGGCGCGTACGGCGTCGAGGTGACGGGTAGTTACAACACCATCTCCCACAACCTGATCGCCCAGCAGAGCGAGGGGATTCTGTTCCCGGAAACGTACGGAAAGGTAAAAGTGGTGGGAAATGTTATCCGTGACAACGTGTTCTCCGAGAATCAAAAAGATCTTTACTTGAACAAGGATTCCGAAGCGAACATGATGTACGGCAATTACTTTTTGGATACTGGCAAGGCGATAGTGGAGGACTATGGTAGCGGCAACACGTGGACGCAGTCCGGGGTGGGGAATTACTGGGCGACGTACACCGGCAAAGATGCCAACAAAGACGGTATCGGCGACACTCCGATGACCGTCTATCCATCCACTGCGCAAGACACCGCTCCTATCATGACCACTGCCGGCGCCGCGGGTGACCTCGGGGTGCTGAGTGCACTTAAGAAAGAGACGATCACGCTTACGACCAAGGCGGGGAAGAAAATCGCGATCACTGCGTTGACCGCGGACAAGCCGTACTCCCGGTTCACCGGATTTCGCGGGTTCCCACCGTCTTTGCGTACCGTGTTCCCGGCGATTCTGTTCTCATTTACGCAGGAAGTTAAAGTTCAGTTCACGATGGAAACGGTGCACTTCCCGATCGACATCGCCTTCTTCGACAAATCCGGCAAGTTCGCCGGCGGCACGACGATGAAAGTGTACGCTGCCAACGCCAAGAAAAAGCAGTTGTACACAGCGAAGGGAGCGTTCCAATACGCGCTCGAACTTCCGCAGGGATTCATCGCGGCCAATGGAATTGGTGATGGAACCGTTCTTACTCTGCCGGGGAGCAAGTAGGGATGGGGAAACTCGCGGCGGTTGTGTTCGACCTTGACGGCACCCTCGTCCGTTACCACGGGGTGGAGTTCGAATCGAGTTGGGGCGCAATTGCCGCTGCCGCCGGGGTGCGGGAGGACTCAGAAAAGTTGCTCGCTGAGTACCTCTCGCGCCGCGACGCGTACCGGGAGTGGGTGGAACAGGACGCGGCGCTACTCGCCGGCATTTCCGTATCGCAGATCGCCGCTCGCATCTTCCCGCCGCCGTACGCACACGGAGTGCGGGAAGCGGTTGCCGCGCTGCGCGGTAAATACGTGCTTGGGATCATCTCCTCCGGAGTGGACCTTGTTGCCAACTATGTCAAGGACGATCTTGGGTTCGACTTCGCGTTGGCAAACCGCATTCTCGTCGAAGACGGCCGCTTTACTGGCGACAGTGAGATCATTGTCGATCTGTGGAGCAAGGATGAGGTGCTGCGTGAAATCGCGGCGGAGCGCGGGATCCCGCTTGATGCGATGTGTTTCGTCGGGGACCACATCAACGACATCCCGGTGATGCGCATTGTCGGCCTGCCGGTGGCGGTGAATCCAAAAGACGATGATGTACTCCAAGCGGCGGCGCATGTGATCTATGATTTCTCCGAACTTCCGCCATTGATCGCTCAGTTTGAGCGTGATAATTGACTCCGGTGTTGTTACCTCCTAAGATCAAATCAGTACCAACAATCTCGGGGAGGGGAATATGGCGATAACAATTGGTGTTATTGTAGGAATAGTGATTATCTTCCTACTGAATTCGATTCGCGTGGTGCGGGAGTACGAACGCGGAGTGATCTTCCGGTTGGGACGGCTTGTCGGGGCGAAGGGACCGGGGATCTTTATCCTTTTGCCGATCGTCGACAAGATGGTCAAGGTGAGCCTGCGCGTTGTCACCCTTGACGTGCCGCCGCAGGAGGTAATCACCAAGGACAACGTGTCCACGCTGGTAAACGCGGTGCTGTTTTTCCGCGTGGTCGATCCGTCAGCAGCGGTGGTTGAAGTGCAGAACTACATTGAGGCTACACGCCAGATCGCGATGACCACGCTGCGCAGCGTCCTCGGCGGGGTTGAGCTTGACGAGATCCTTGCTGAACGCGAGAAGATCAACCTCAAGCTCCAGGAAATCATTGATGAGCAGACCGACCCGTGGGGGATCAAGGTAAAGACGGTGGAGATCAAGGATGTG
>CAZILO010000036.1:0-9912 GCA_964540085.1 uncultured Thermotogae bacterium | reverse complement strand
GGGTGCCACCTGAGGAAGTCCGGGTACGAGGTAATGACGATCGAATCGTCGTTGGGAAGGTGCGGCCATGACTGCCTATCACACCGACGTACTCGTGATCGGGGGCGGAGCGGCCGGGCTCGCCGCTGCGACGGCCGCGGCGGACGCAGGGCAGGAGACACTGCTGATCGAGCGGGAGGACACGCCGGGTGGTGTACTCGAACAGTGTATTCATCCTGGATTTGGGGTGCATCGCTACCACGAGGAACTCACCGGCCCGGAGTTTGCGGCCCGGCTGATCGACGCGCTGGCGCGCAGTGGTGCAACGGTGCTTACGCGGCGGAGTGTCCTCGGTATCGATCCCACGACAGGCGCCGTGGACACGGTGGGGCCGGAAGGGCTGCGGACGATTCGGGCGCGGGCGGTGGTGATAGCCACCGGGGCCCGCGAACGTCCATTCGGGGCGTTGCGCATTCCCGGCCCCCGTCCGGCGGGGATCTTCACCGCTGGGCTCGCCCAGAAGCTCGTCAACCTGTACAACCTCCTCCCCGGCCGGCGTGCCCTCATCCTCGGTTCCGGCGACATCGGCCTGATCATGGCGCGACGATTGCACCTGGAGGGGGTGGAGGTCGCGGGAGTGCTGGAGTTAAAGCCGTTTCCCGGCGGACTGACGCGCAATGTGGTCCAGTGCCTCGATGATTACGGGATCCCTCTCCATCTGTCGCGCACCGTAACCGCGGTGCATGGGACAAAGCGGCTCACCGGCGTCACCACGACGCAGGTTGATGACAACGGGCGGCCGATCCCGGGGACGGAACAGGAATTCGCGGTCGACACGCTGATCCTGTCGGTGGGACTCATTCCTGAGGCGGAGTTGGTCAATCAGTTCGTCACAATCGATCCGATCAACCGCGGCCCGGGCGTCGATTCCAAGTGGCAGACCGCGGTGCCGTGGCTGTTCGCCGCGGGAAATGGGGTGGCGGTGTTCGACCTCGTTGACGTCGTCGCTGCCGCCGGCGAGGCAGCAGGACGATTTGCGGCCCGGTTTGCCGACGGCGACCGCGCTTCGTCTCCCAGAATTCCGCTCATCCGCGGGGAGAACGTGACTCATCTTGTTCCCACGGCCCTCGATCCATCCGTGGCCACCGTCGTTCATCTCCGCGTTCCTCGGCCGATGACGCGGATCCAAGTGCGGATTGGGGGTGGGATCGTGTCGCGCCGGTTCATCGGGGCGCGGCCGGCGGAGATGATCGCGGTAGAGGTTCCCCTGGAGGCGATGGCCGAACTGGCGCAACTCGCGGAGGTGAAGGTCGAGGTGATCACGGGATGAACGAGGTTAAACTCACCTGCATCTCCTGCCCGGTTGGCTGTCAGATCACGGTACAAATGGACGGGGACAAAGTCGTCGCTGTCACTGGTAACAGCTGTCCCCGCGGCGAGGCGTACGCCCGCCAGGAAATGATCGCGCCCCAACGCGTGATCGCGACGAGCGTCAAAGTGGAGAACGGAGCGCTCCCGCTCGTGTCGGTAAAAACCGACAAGCCGATTCCCAAACGGCTCATTCCCCAGTTGATGCAGTACGTAAAATCACTCACCGTGCCGGCGCCAGTAGCCATCGGGCAGGTCCTGGCCCGCGACGTCCTCGGCACCGGCGCCAACCTGGTCGCCACGCGCCAGGTTGGGATACAACCGACCGAACCTCGGCCTACTTTACGTTCGGAAGATCGGCCCGTATAATCTCCTTCGTGAACCGAAGGAGGAATCGATGACTATTACCAGCGATCAAGTACGAGCCGCGCTCTCGGATGTAATTGATCCTGAGCTCGGAGTCAATGTAGTTGACCTTGGGTTAATCTATAACATACAAATAGACAATGCAAAGATATCGGTCGATATGACGCTTACCACTCCCGGATGCCCACTCGCAGCGATGCTCGCCGGAAACGTGGAGCAGGCACTGCGCGAGGCGTTCCCCGACATGGACGTGGACGTCAGTCTGGTGTGGGATCCGCCGTGGACCCCGGAGATGCTCTCGGAAGAAGCGAAGGCACAGCTCGGCTACACCGGTAAATGAAACAGATCTGCGTCTCCTGCGGCCGCCGTCGTGGGACACGGTACTGCCCGGCGCTCGGCGGTTATATCTGTTCCCGCTGCTGCGGGGAAAAGCGATTGGTATCGATCGCATGTCCGCCCAGTTGCCCGCACCTGAAACGGAATGAGGCGTTTCAAGCGGCAAAAGGGAAGGAACAGTTTCAAGAAGCGTGGGCACGGGTGAACTCCGATCTCGGCAGCGACAAGGATATGCTCTCCGCGTTATTTGTCGTCGTCGCGGCAATTCAACAGGCGGAATGGGATATGCCCGGGCTGACCGATGCCGATGTCGCTACCGGCCTAGCAGAAGTGGACGGACATTTGAGCCCAATCGCACTCGTCGAACGCTCCGATTCCCCGGCTGGAACCGCGATGTGGCGGATAGTATCCCAATTGGCAGCGGATAAAAACCTGACGAACGATCAACTACGAGCCGCGGTGGCACGGGTGCGACGTGTGTACGACGCCGTTGTTGATCCGGATTCGCCACGTGCATTCGTGCGCGGGCTCATCGGGTGGTTGGGTGTAAGCGCCGGACCAGACAAAGTACAATCGTCGCTCATCATTACGCCTGACAAGCTCAGGTGAGACGGGCCGCGATTTTCACCAAGCCGCTCATTTTGGCGTACAGCACGTATATTCCCACTCCGACGACGATTGCGACGAACACATAACCGACCAAATTCCATTCCGCCAGCCAGCGGCCCACTCCCCACACGCCGGCATACAGCAACGCGCATCCGAGCGTGATCTTCCCCATTACAACCCCCGAGTCCCATGTCGGGTTGACGCGGCCCGCAAGGGCGATAAACAGGATAAGCGCGTTCACAATCCCGGAAATGGAGGTGGCAATGGCAAGCCCGTCGACGCGCATCGGCCCGATCAGCAGCAGATCGAACGCGACGTTTGCCGCTACCGCAGCGGCAGAGGCGATAAGCGGGTAAATCGTCTTCCCAAGTGCGTAAAACGCACGCGTGAACGTGTACACCAGCCCGTAGGGAAAGATCCCGATGAGGTAGAAATAGAGAACGTGCGCCGTCCGCGTCGTATCGGCCGGGGTGAATTCACCGTGCTGGAACAACAGTGCGATGATCGGCTCTCCCAGCGCGTACAATCCCACCATCGCCGGGAGGAGGACAAATGCTCCCGCCTCGATCCCGGTCCGCAGTTGGTCACTCAACAGGCGGTCGTCGGCGTGGGCGACGGCGCGGGAGAACCGGGGCAACAATGCAGTGGCGATGCTGACGGCGAACATCCCCAGCGGTAGCTGGAACAACCGCATCGCGTACTGCAGTGACGAGATCGCCCCGGTGGCGAGGTACGAGGCGAGCTTGTTGTCGACGAGCAGGTTGATCTGCGTTACTGCCAATCCAATCGCTGCCGGCGCCATCAGCCGTGCGATCCGCCGTACCCCGGGATGGAGTGGACGCAGGGTAAACTGGAACCGAAATCCGGCTTTGATCACGGCCGGGAGCTGAAACACGAGCTGGCCGGCGCCACCGATGAGAGCGCCGATCGCTAAACCGACGATCGGAACAGAGAAGTAGGGCGCGATCACGAGCGCGCCGATGATCATCCCGAGGTTGAACATCACCGGAGCCAACGCCGCGGCGAAGAATCGGTGATGCGCGTTTAGAATCCCCATAAACACGGCCGCGAACCCAACGAACGCGATGAACGGGAACAGAATTTGCGCCAGTCGGATCGACAACCTCATTTCCTCTGCCGAAAACCCACTCGCCAAGAACGGAAGATAGTACGGCACGAGCAGATCCCCGGCGATGACGACAGCAGGAAAGATGATGAGCAGAAGTGACAGCACGTTGTTCGCAAGGCGGTTCGCCTCTTGATCGGTGACAAGGGCGTCGGTGTAGGTGGGGATAAACGCGGTGGACAGCGCTCCCTCGGCGAGGAGCTGGCGCAGGAGGTGGGGGACGAAAAACGCAATCAAAAACGCGTCGTAGGCTGCCCCCGCCCCAAACCGGTCCGCAATCGTCATATCGCGAAACAACCCGAATACGCGCGAGATTCCGGTAGCAAGAGCAAGAAGGAGAACGTCGCGCGCCAGGCGCTTCATTGGTTAGTGGGGATGAGGAGAAGCCCGACTGCTACCTTGCCCCCGGCCGCGATCTCCCGGTACACAGCGCCGTCCCTGAATACGAGTGAACTCGCGTGGCCACCGTCAAACGCGATCGCATCGCGGATCGGAAACGGCAGAGCATGCAGAATGGTGAGTAGGTCGTGGAAGTTAGCGCCAACGCTGGCGCTGTTCTTGACCACCGCGAGGAGGATCAGCCCGCCAAGTTTGTCAACAGCGAGCACGCTCCGTGCCGCCCGTCCGCTGACAAGGTACGAACTTGGGTTGAATCCCTCTGCTGTTGGATTGAGTACGTCATTGCCAGCGGAAATGAGGAGAGGTCCGGCGCTTACCGCGTTCGTAATCAATAGATTGCCTTGATCCAACGCGTATCCCAGCGTTGCCGTATCGCCGATGGACAACGCCGCCAGTCGGTCCCGCGCCGTACCGCGCGCCACCACCACCGTCGCGGATCGATCCGGGATAACGTACGGTGCGTCCTCCGTCGACACGACACGCCCGTCACGGATCGTAACCACCCGAAATGTGTCCGCAGTGAGGCCGGTGCGGATCGGGCCAGCGTAACCCGGAGTGTAGGCGACGACCTCGTTCGGGCCAATGGGACGATTAACGTCATCAACCGCGATTTTGCCCGTGTCGGTGCGCAGGTAGATGGTGACATGGGGATTAAAGAATGTAAGCCGACCGAACAGATCGATCCCGAGTGCGGCGCGGCGTTGATAGTTGGAACTCATGATGACACCATCGATGATCAGCAACCCAACCGGATCGTCGGTGGTTGTGTCGTAAAAGTTCGCGTTGATCCCCGCCGCCGCTCCATGCGCACGCGCAATGTCAGCGAGGTCAGCGATGGTGCCGACCCCGGTACTCGGGACAGCGGGAACAAGGCGGTAATTCGCAGCCCAGTTACTGATGTACAAATAGCGGATCACTACCGGCCCGGCGCCGAGGTCGGTGTCGAGTTCGTGATAGGTGATCGTGGATGAGACCACGGTTTGCGATTCCACCTCGGCATGGTGATCAAACGTCAGGCTCACCGAGTAGAAGCCGGGGGCTGTAAATCGCTTGATCGCTGGGACTGATGTGCCCGTCGTAACGATCGTCAGCACAGCAGTGTCATCGTTACCCGGCACAATCTCCATTCCCCGTACCGATCCACCGGTCACTGTGACCTGGCGCGGTGCGGTGGCAAGCGCGGTGTGATAAAACGTGACCACAAACCGACCGGATTCCGGTTCGGTCACACGGTAGGGTACAAACGCGGAAAACCGGGCCGTCACGCAGTTAGAATCGCTCTCGACCGAATTTAGCGGAATGGGTGTACATTCGACGTACACGTCGTCGCCAATCTGGTGTACCTGCCCACCAGCAAGCGCCGCCAACTGAGTCAAACGGATGTAGTACACCCCGTTTACGATGGGGAACGCGTCGGACGGGAAGCTCTGTTCTCCGGTGGCGGACCGCACTTGCAAGCCGGTCGCGCCGGTTGCGGTTTCCACTCCCAACCACAGCCCAAATTCGCGCAGCGGCACAAACAGGTCACCGCTGTGCACAATCACGGGATGAGACAGTGATACCGCAGAGCTATTGATGAACAGGTGCTCCGCGGCACGGGCGGAAAGCGTGACCGCAATCAGAACGAGCAGCGCCGCTCCGAGCCCCCGCCCGTTGATCATCGCGGGTTAGGCCTCCTCCGCATTCTCCTTGTCCACTTGAATACGTACGTCAACCCCAATGTCTTTGTACAGGTTAATCCGCACCGCATGCGCTCCAATGGTCTCAATCGGACGATCGAGCTGCACACGCCCCGCTTCGATGTCTTCTCCAATCTCTTCTTTGATCCGAGCAACGATGTCCTCAGCACGGACTGAGCCGTACAGACGATCGTCGTCGTGGGCCTTACGGGTGAACACAAACGTCTTGTCAGCAAGCGCGTCGCGGAGGCGGAGCGCCTTCGCCTCACGTTCCTCGAGCTCAGCCTCATGTGCGGCTCTGGCCTTGGCATAACGGGCAACGTTGTGCGGCGTTGGTTCTACCGCCAGCCGCTTGGGAAATAGATAGTTGCGCGCATACCCATCGGCCACCTCCACCACTTCCCCCACATGACCCAGTGAATCGATAGTTGTTGTCAAAAGTACCTTAGCGATTGGAATCACCCCTCTTTATCTTCATCCTTGCATTTTAGTGAGCGCGGGGCGAGAGATCAAACACCACCCGCACTCGGTCCCGCAAAAACCGGATGTCAGTCCGGATTTTGCGCTACTTGCGTTTCCCGATGAAACTGGTCACCATCGGAGTGGGAAGGGGGTAACGGTGTCAGATAGTGTGATACGCGTATATCGGTATCGGTGGGTGGTGCTCGCCGCGTTCATGCTGGTGGCGATTGCTAATCAATTATTGTGGATCACGTTTGCCGCTGTCACCGGGGTGGCAGCGCAGTTCTACGGCACGTCGGACATGGCAATCGGACTATTATCGCTTGTGTTCATGATCGTGTTCATTGTGGTATCCGTTCCGGCGTCGTGGGTGATCGATACCTATGGGATCAGAATCGGAGTGGGAATCGGAGCGGTATTAACCGGGGTGTTCGGACTGGTGCGCGGCATATTCGCCGCCGACTACACCGCGGTGTTGATCGCACAGATTGGGATTGCAGTCGGCCAGCCGTTCGTCCTCAACGCGATCACCAAGATTGCCGGACGCTGGTTCCCGCTGCGTGAACGCGCGACCGCAGCCGGGCTCGGATCACTCGCGATTTACCTCGGGATTCTGCTTGGACTCGCCGTAACGCCACCGCTCGTTACTCACATGGGGATCCCGGGCACGCTGATGGTGTACGGCATCGCATCCGCAGTTGTCGCGGGGGTGTTCCTCGCGCTCGCTCGGGAACGACCTCCCACCCCGGTGGGACGCGAGGCACGGGCACTCGTGCTCGACGGGGTCAAGCGGTTACTGCACCACCGTGAGTTTCTCATCCTTCTCCTGCTGTTTTTCATCGGATTGGGCGCGTTCAATGCCGTGACGACGTGGATCGAGGATATCGTGCGCCCGCGCGGGTTTTCCATCGATCAGGCGGGCATGGCCGGAGGACTGTTGGTACTCGGCGGCGTGATCGGCGCGGTCATCATTCCGCCGCTATCCGACCGCATGCGCCGCCGCATCCCGTTCATCATCCTCGCGCTCGCCGGGGCAATTCCGGGGTTGGTCGGGATCACGTTCGCCGTTCGTTACTGGGAGCTGTTGGCGTCCGCGTTCGTGCTCGGTATGTTCCTCCTCAGTTCCGGGCCGTTGGGGTTTCAGTACGCGGCGGAGCTGACCTACCCCGTGCCGGAGGGAACATCCAACGGGTTGCTCCTCCTCGCGGGTCAGGTGTCGGGAATCGCGTTCATCATCGGGATGGATGCCCTCAAGTCGCTGGCATCGGGATCGATGACCACATCGCTGTTGATGCTCATCGGGTTCACGTTTCTGTGTCTTCTCCTCGCAAGCCGGTTGCGGGAAGCGCCGATGTTGATGCGGGAACGGGAGGAGTGAGTCACTCGTGCGACGGCGATGTCTCCCGGGATAACACGATCCACGGAGCGCTCTCCACGGTGCGGTTGGGGATGACGTGGAGGTGGCCGTCGTCGTCGCGGATGCGCACCTTGCGCAGGTCGATCTGTTCCACGCGCCCTTCGACATCGCCGGTGCGCACGCGGAACCCGATATCCAAGTCCTCGTCCACCGCCAAAAACAGCCCGGCGATGATATCGTTCGTCGTCCCCTTGGCGGCGTTGGCGATCGCCAACGCGACCAGCGCGATTGACCCTGACAGGGCGGCGGCGATCACGGTGAGGTGAAGCGCGGCAAGCGCTCCCGATGCCGCCAGGATCCAGGCGATAACCGTGCCCATCGACAATGAGATCGATACTACCGCCGGTTTCCACCGCGTGCGCCGGAGGAGGTGGGCCCCCATCGGCCGCAGGATCCACTGGATGACGATGAATCCAACGATCAGGATCCCGATCGCGGTGATCACCCGCATTACGAATACCGGTAATGTCTGGTAGATCGTGCGAAAGTCCACTATCCCTCCTTTCCCACTACGGCCAACGACATGAACCTTCGATCAATATTGCCGACGAGGGCGCTGGTTTGCAATCCCTGTGTTAGAACGATAGGCCGATTCCGCCGATGGGACCGCGACGCAGGTCATAACCGGCGAACAGGTATCCAAAGGCACTATGGAACGTGATCCCGATGATGAAGTCCGGACGAACGACGGTGGTTGTCTCCGGTTTGATGACAATATCCGCGGGAATCACGGCGGTGGGAAGGGCGACGTACCTTTCCTGTACGGCGATTCCACCCCCGATGACGGCGCTGAACGTGGTCGTCGCCGGGACATGCACCCGTATCCCGAGCAGCAGTTCCGGGCCGGCGAGCCACGGATCATTGATGAACCTGAGCCCACCGCTGATGCCGATGTGCCCAACCCCAAACTCGCCGCCGATGCTATTCGCACCGAGATCGATCCCGACGAACCCGGGGACGGGCACCCCCAGGCTGCCGGAGGGGGGAACAAGCGGCGCTACCTGCAAGCGCGCCGCGATCTCGGCGGCGGTACGATCGGCGAGAGTGACCGTCCGAGAGTACGGCGCAAATCCGGATTTTTCAAGCGTGATCGTGGTCTCCCCCGGGGGGACGATGATCGTCTTGGGTGTGATACCAACGTAGCTACCGTTTACGTAGATCTTCGCTCCCTCCGGAGTGGAGTCGATGACCAGGGCGGCACGCGGCTGATGGATGTCCACCTGGACCCAGGCAGTGGCGTATTTGCCGGGCGGAAGCTGCGCCGCCAGCGTTTTCGCGAACTCGGCCGGGGTCGAGCGAAACTCACGAAACGGCGCTGTTTTATCGGGCACGAGGAGGGGAATCGGCACGGTAGCGGCAACGGCCACCAGGGTCTCGGTGCCGTCCGGACCGGTGACTACAAATTTATATCCCTTCCCGGGCAGGGAGAGGGTCCCGGGGCCGAACCGCGGGTCAGGCTGAAAGCGGTTGGGGAACAGTAACGTGACTGTCCCATCCGTGCCGATGTCGTACAGATAGAGATAACACGATTTGTCCACCGTAATCGCGATTTTAGCCCCATTGCCGGGCACATACGTGGACCGATCAGTGGTCAGTTTAACCGCAATCGGGCCGGTGGGCGGGGCGGGAATTACCCCTTTGGGGAGCGTCTTCCCCACCCCGCATACCCCCAGTAACAGGATCACGATGATCACGATGCCGATCTTAGCCGTTGATCTTCTCCTGTATCTCATCGGTCAGAGTCTCCGCTCCGGTCGGTCCGATTTCAATGTAGATCGTCCCGACCTTGAGGATCAAGCGCCCGCCGAGGGAGAAGAACGGGGCCAGTTCGGGCTTGAGCGCAAGGAGATCAAAGTATGCAGAACTGTACACCTTGATCTTGACCGTTCCCTCGAGGTTATAGGTGCTCTCGGCCCAGATCCCGTTTTTGAGGAAGAAGGTGCGATTCGCGATGGTCCGTACCGTTGTCTGTTCGGGCGGTGCAGCCTCCGCTTCCGCCAAGGTACGGATGCTCGCTGCCGCCGCGACCGCCTGCTTCCCGCTCGGGGGCGCGGCAGCAGCCTGCCCCAACTTATGCGCCATCTGGTCGGATGAGAGCGGCTTTTCCTCCACCAGGAACGAGGTGTACGGAGTGATGATCCCATATCTCTTGCTCAGAGCGATCACAGAAT
>CAZILO010000035.1:0-9964 GCA_964540085.1 uncultured Thermotogae bacterium | reverse complement strand
TGCCGTTGTTTATCGGGATTGGACTTGGTATGCCAGTTCAACACGCGTTTATACTCACCCTCGGGCTGATCATCGCCGGCATTTGCTTTTCCTACATCGGACTGTTGTTCTCCGCGCCCCCTGCCGACATACCGGGGAACGTGATGATGTTGTCAGCGCTCGTCAAATTTCCTCTTATCTTCATCAGTGGGATCTTCGTGCCGTTGCGGGCACTGCCGCATTGGGGACAGGTACTAGCGTTTATTTCTCCACTTACCTACTTTACCGATTTGGTCCGATACTCCCTGGGGGGCGGTCATTATTTGTCTATCACGGTTGATCTGTTGGCTCTTGTCGGGTTTACTTTACTGATCACGCTGGCGGCGGTTAGTTATCATCGCCATAGCCTGCCACGGAGGTTTACATGATGACGCCGGTGCGTACTGATGAACGGCTGCTCGATGGCGCCTGCCTTAAGGAGGTGCTTACCAGCGCCCGTAATTTACTGCACGCCCATGTGGACGAGATCAATCGGCTGAACGTATTTCCTGTTCCCGACGGCGATACGGGCACAAACATGTATCTCACGTTGGACGCGGTGGTAACGGGGTTGGAGGGGGTGGAAGATTCTCTTCCCACGGTGTTGGCGTGCGTTTCCCGCCATGCGCTCCTTGGCGCGCGTGGTAACTCCGGGGTGATCCTCGCCCAGTTTCTCGCTGGATTCGCTGCTGCGGTCGGTGATCGACCGGCAGTGGATGGAGCGGCATTGGCGCGTGGATTCGCGCGGGGAACGGAAGAGGCGTATCGCATCGTCAGTAAGCCGCAAGAAGGGACAATTCTCACCATCATGCGCGCGGCAGCGGAGGCAGCAGCCCGTGAACGTGAAAAATCGGTGGCGACGACATTCGTAGCGATGGCGGCGCGCGCCCGTGCCGTCCTCGCGGAAACCCCGACAATGCTTCCCATCCTGAAGCGTGCCGGGGTAATCGATGCTGGTGGGTTGGGGTTTGTGTACATCCTTCAGGCGGGGGTAGATGTCCTCCATGGCGTGAGCGCACCGACCACAGCACCGGCGGTTACTGCCTACGGCGCGCCGGATCTGGAAAAGATCAAGGCGGACGGGCCACCTGCTCATCGGTACTGCACGGAGTTTTCGCTCCAGGGAGAGAAAATCCCGGTGGCAGCAGTGCGAAAACGACTTGCCCCGCATGCCGATTCGCTTCTTGTGCTTCGCGAAGGCAAACTTGTGCATGTGCACCTGCACACGGACGATCCGGGTGAGGCGCTGCAGATTGCGGCTGGTTACGGACGTGTGTTCAAGGTGAAGATTGATGACATGTATCAACAAGTCGATGCATTCCTCGGCAACCGTACTGCCGATCGCACACCAGCCGCTACGGGAGTGGTGACGGTGGTCCCGGGGGACGGGCTGGGGGAGATCATGCGCAGTCTGGGCGCTCACGAAGTGCTAGTGGGAGTTCCTAGTGTGGGTGACATCCTTACTGCGGTGGCCCGTGTCGACGCACCTGGGGTGCTCATTCTTCCCAACGATAAGGATATTGTCCTTGCCGCTACCCAGGCAGGTAAGCTGGCCACGCGTTCAGTGCGGGTGGTGAACACAGATTCCGTGCCGCAGGGATTGGCGGCGTTGCTGGCGTTCAACCCCCGTGCGGGGGTGGATGAAAACATGGCGCAGATGGAGGCGGCACGGGTGCGGGTGCATGCCGGAATCATCACCCGCAGCGTGCGTACAGCGTCTCTTAATGGTATCTCCGTACACGCGGGGGAATACATCGGGATGAGTGCCGCGACGGTTGTCGCGGCAGGACAAGATGAAACGCGGGTTGCGCTCGCACTGGTGGCGGAGATGTTGAAACGCGGCGGGGAGATTGTCACGTTGTTCTACGGCGGCGGGATAACAGAGCAACAGGCGGAGGCGCTACGGGATGCGATCGCACATGCTTATTCCCAGGTTGAAGTGCAGATTTACTACGGCGGTCAGCCCGATCGTGATTACATCGTGTCGGTAGAGTGAAGGAGGGTGAAATGCTAGGGTGGATTGTAGTCCCGATCGCTGGATACCTGATTGGTTCGCTCTCCTTGGCGCCGTTAGTCGCACGGATATACGGAATCGATCTGGAGGGAAGTGCCGGAGCCGCGCAGTTGGCACACTTGGCGGGAGTAAAATGGGGAGTGGCGGGTGGCATCTTCGATTTTCTCAAAGGGCTCGTACCGGTGTTGATCGCCAGGCTGGTAGGACTAAATGACTGGGTGATTGCGGGTACGGGGCTCGCAGCGGTATGTGGCCACATCTGGCCGATCTATTTCGGATTCCGCGGTGGCCGCGGGTTAAACACAATCACTGGGGCGAGCTCATTTTTGCTCCCACGTGAGACAGCAATTGCGTTTCCATTGGCCATAATTATCGGGTATCTGGTGCGCCGTTCTGACCGTGTGCGCGCATGGGTCGATCCGGTCCCCGCTGGAGCGGCCGGCGGGTTGATCGGAACTATCATATTAGCGTGGTGGCTGCGCGCGCCTCTCCCTATTATTATTTATGCAATTGTAGTGGCAAGTATGCCGATGCTGCGAGGCATTTCGGAGCTGACCGCATTTATTGCCCGGTTCGGCAAGGAGGGACGAACATGACAGTGCAGGTGATTACCGAGAGCAATACCGGACTGGGCGGAGGATTGGGACAACAGTTGGGTATCCATGTTCTTTCTCATTATGTGAACTATCACGGCCAATCTTACCCTGAGCTTAGTGTCGACCGAAAGGAATTCCTCTCTTGGCTCGGAAAGGGAGAAGAAATCACAAGTGCGCATCCCACAGTGCAGGACCTAGTAACAGCGTTTACCAACGCAGGAGAGAACCATGATTCAACTGTGTATATTCCCATCTCATCTCGTACATCTAATAGCTATGACTTTGCCTTATCCGTTTGTGAGCGTCTCCCGCATTTGCAGATCGAGGTATTCGATTCTAAGCGCGCACTTGGGGGACAGGCCATGGTTGCTATCGAAGCGGCACGGCTGGCGCGGGAGGGTTACGGATTAGAGAAAGTCATGAGTGGTCTTAAGAAAACGGATAAATGTATCGATGAGATAATGGTTTTCGATACATTACGTCAATTAGCACATGAAGGACGAGTACATAATGCGGAGACAACCGTCAACTCGCTCATTAAAGTGAAGCCACTTATTGCTCACCGTGAAGGGGTTCCCACACCGATTGGGAGAGTGCGCACTAACCAACAGGCACTTGACCAAGTCATTGCGGCAATTAACCGAGCGCTTGCCAACTGTGATGGGACCGGCGTTCGCGCACTAGTGGAATACGGGTCGGATGAAGAATGGGCCGATCAGGTAATCGACCAGCTGGGACACAAATTCTCATTGCAGGCGACGTGGAAAGTTTTAGCCTCTCCATTGTCTGTCCTGCATATCGGGATCCATGGATGGAGCGTGGCTTGGATGGTAACACGTGAGTAATAGGAATGAAAATTACCTATTGAATTTCTAAGATCGGGGAGGATACGTTGTGGCGGTGCAGGTAATAACCGAGAGTGATACCGGGCTAGGCGGAGAATTAGGGCAACGGCTAGGTATCCGCGTTCTCGCACATTACATAAACTACCGTGGTCAGTCCTACTCCGACCTCGCTATCAGCCGGGATAAGTTTCTCACCTGGTTGGAATCAGGCGAGGAGATCACTACCGCACATCCTACGATACACGATCTTATTGCCGCATTTAGTGATGCTGGGAAAAGTAATGATCAAATCCTATATATTACCATTTCGTCTCAGTACTCAAAAACTTATGCACTCGCCATGTCGCTGCGAAAGCGGCTCCCCGAACTGCGGATTGAGGTGTTGGATTCCAAACGGGCGGCAGGCGGACATGCAATGATGGCAATTGCGGCGGCACGTTTGGCTAGCAGCGGACAAGGTGTTGAGGAAATAGTCTCCGCGCTTACAAATCTCGATGAACGCATCGATGAGATACTGGTGGTCGATTCCCTGCGCCAACTGGCCCGCGAAGGGCGTACGCGCAATGCGGAGAAAGTCTTGAGTTCGATCATCACAGTGAAGCCGCTTGTTTCCCACCGTGGTGGATTAGCAACTCCGATCGGTAAAGCACGCACCAACACACAGGCATTGGACGAGATCACATCGCGGATCAAGAAGGCGCTTGCCCGATTTGACGCTGACACGATTAGCTTTCTCGTTGAGTACGGCCTAAATGAACCGTGGGCCGATGAAGTTGCCGCACGGTTAATGGCGGAGTTTTCTCCGCGTATGGTAGAGAAAATTCCTGCTGCTCCCAGTACGTTATTGCGGATTGGCGCGCGCGGATGGACAGTAGCATGGATGGTGGATGGGTGAATTTCTGTATTAGCACAGCAGCACGAGCTCACATCCGAGAGGAACAACGTTGATAAGTGTGAACAAACGACTCCGGCGGCAGCTAACGGTTTATTTTTCACTCGGGCTTGGAGGTGCATTGTTATGGGGCGTCATCCGCTGGGTTGGCTGGTCTAAGGTCGTACAGCAGTTTCTGAATCTCAGCCCGGTTGGGTTTGCGCTGTTTTTCTTAAATGCGTTTCTGATGTTCTTTCTGTGGGCGCTCACCTGGTGGATCCTGCTGCGATCATACGGAATAAATCGAAGTTGGGGGGAAGTATTGGGGGCGTTTGCTGGCGGGTACACCGTGACCTACATCACCCCGTCGGCAAACTTCGGTGGAGAGCCGGTGCGCATATATCTGATTACCAGACGGTTTACCACCCAAGTGGCGGAAGCGACATCAAGCGTGATCGTGGAACGATTTTTGAACATGCTAAGTGCACTTGTACTTGTATTTTTAGGAAGCGTGTACGGTCTGTTCACTCATCGCTTGTCAGCATGGGTGCGATTGGGATTGTTTGTATGGGCGAGTGCTGGGGTAGTGGCGAT
This sequence comes from uncultured Thermotogae bacterium, assembly GCA_964540085.1. Taxonomy (GTDB): domain Bacteria; phylum Bipolaricaulota; class Bipolaricaulia; order UBA7950; family UBA9294; genus S016-54. The sequence continues at coordinate 5,026 of CAZILO010000035.1, read as the reverse complement.
GGGGGTGGTTACGGTATATTTCGCCCGCCGTCATATCTGGATGACCAAGTTCCTGCGGTTTCTCGCCCGTCTGATTCCATGGCGCGGGTATCTCAACCGCGCTGCGGATTGGTTTCTTAAGGTAGAGCAGGAGATTGAGGACGCATTTTCGCCCGGACATCGGCGGGGAACGGTCCTCGCGTTCGTGCCGGCACTAATTTCTTCAGTGTTATTCGCTATCAGTCCATTGATATTCGTATATTTCACTCAAGGGACCGTATTATCGATTCTGGATCTCAGCCTGATCTTTGCCCTTACTATGTTTCTGAACATGTTCCTCTGGATAACTCCGGGAGGAATGGGGATCGTTGCTGGTGGCATGGTGGGAATATTCAGCCTGTTTGGTCTCAGCAAGGCGACGGCGGTTGGGTTCTCATTTGCCCTGAAGATGACGGAGATCACTTTTGTGCTCTGTGGAATCTCTTACATGTTATCGCGCGGGGCAGCGCATTTATTGCGTCATCCCGTTTCGGAAGTGGATGAGTGATGTTGACGGGCGCTGCGGTTCCACCTACACTTTCTTCCATGGATGACGCAATACATACGTATGGGTTAACAAAACGGTTTGGGCATGTAACGGCGGTGAATGGGCTGGATCTTGTAGTACCGCCCCAAGAAATATACGGGCTGATTGGGCCAAATGGGAGCGGCAAAACTACAACGATGCGCCTTCTGTGTGGCATTTTGCGCCCGGATGCCGGTAGGATCGAGCTGTTTGGGCACCGCATTCCAGATTTTTCCGTATTGCAGCATATCGGGTATATGCCCCAGGAAAATGCGGTTTACCCCGATCTTTCCGTTCATGAAAATCTCTGTTTTTTTGCAAGGCTTCAAGGCTTGTCACGCAAGGACATTCAGGCCCGAGCCGGCGAGATTTTAGAACTGGTTAAACTCGAGGGGAAGCGGCATGCTCTTGTGCGTGACTTAAGTGGGGGAATGCAGCGCCGGGTATCACTCGCGGTGGCGATGATCCATAAGCCCGAATTGCTCCTCCTTGATGAGCCGACTGCGGGAGTTGATCCTGACCTGCGCGTGCGGTTTTGGGACTACTTTAAAAAGATAGCTCAGGATAGACGAACAATTTTGATCAGCACCCATTATTTGGAAGAGGCATCCCGGTGTACATGGGTTGGCCTAATGAGCCGCGGGCGGCTGATTGAACACGGACCTCCGCAGGTGTTGGAAGAGGAAATGCATGCGAAATCACTAGAAGAAGCATTCCTCACGTTAGTTGGCAAAGAAGGGGAACGATGAACGTACTATTCGTCGCTCGCAACGTATTCCGCCGGTTGCATCATGATTGGCTCACTGTAATCATGATAGGAAGTATCCCTCTTATTTTTATTCTCTTATTTGGGTATGCATTCTCCGGTCGTCCGTCGGATATCAACGTTATTTTGGTGGATCGTGATCAAGGCAAAGTGGCGGTGGCGACACGCGAATTTGGAGCGGTCACCGTGACAAAGGATCTTTCCGATGAATTCATCGCCGGCTTTGGCACCAACACTTTTCACATCCGGAGGATGAGTGACCCAACCGCAGCGATAGCGCAGCTTAAACAGGGTAAAGCGTGGGCGGTGATCGATATCCAGCCCGATTTCTCGCAGCAATTTATCGATCAGGTGTTGGAGCTTAAGGGAGGGATGCCTTATTCATTTGAAGGGCGAGTGGTACACCTCCTCCCCGCCGGAAAACCGGTTACCAATCCTGGCGTTGTACTCGCCATCGATCGCTCGAGTGTACCGGTAGCGGATACCGTGGTGAGCACAGTGGAAACGGCGCTTAATAATTTGCTGTTCGCTTATTTGAAGGGCACCGATTCCGCTGCCGATCCAGGGAAATTAGTGCATGTTGACTATGTATACGCGAAAAGTGCGAACTATATCGATTATTATTCTCCGGGAGTAATCGGGTTTGCCGTAACGGTGATTACATCGATGCTTACTCTGATCTCACTGGTGCGGGAAGGGAAAAACGGTACATTGGAGCGGTTGCTTACGTTTCCGGTTCATCCATGGGAACTCAGTCTTGGGTATACGCTGGCGTTTACCATCATTGCCCTTGCACAGGCGATCGAGGTAATCCTTATTGCATACTTCCTGTTCCACACGCTGCTTGTGGGGAGCATCTTGGTGATGTTGCTGGTGATCACGATATACACCATTGGACTGCAGGGCATGGGAACGCTGTTGTCCGGGTTGGCACGCAACGAATTTCAAGCGGTGCAATATGCCCTGTTAATCATCATTCCCGGGATGATTCTCACCGAGGCGTTCTGGCCAGTCGAGGCATTATCACCGGGATTGCGGCCACTGGTATACATTATGCCCCTTACTTACCTCAATCGCGCGTTGCGCGAGATTATGCTCCGGGGATGGGGAGTGCACCGAATCTGGTTTGATTTGGTTGTGCTATCCGCATATGCGGTGGTGATGCTCGGGTTGAGTATTCTGCTCATGAAACGGCGGTCGCACGCAGCGTAACGGGTTTTCGCAGTCCGGTTGTTCCAATCTTCGGGACGCGGGGAATTCGGCTTTTTTGATGCCGCTCTTGATGCAGCCCGCCGCATTTGTCGGATCTGTAGAATGTGCTGTCCCGTTCTACTCGGCTATTCGAGCCACTCGTGTTAAATCACCCTTGGTAATGAATCCGACAAGCTTAGTTGAGTCTCCGCGCGATACAATCGGGAGGTGACCGATGTCGTATTCAGCCATACGATTCCAAGCATCATCCAGTGTCTCGTCGGGATACGCTACGGTGAGTTTCTTGTGGGCAGCGGCGATCGCCGGGCGATTGGGATCTTCTTTGACTGCTTTCACAACGTCGCGCCCGGTGATAATTCCGATCAATCGCCCATCCGTGTCGACGATTGGGAATCCCTGATGCCCAGTTTCCAGGATTTTCTCCTGAACTTTATGCATCGGCATATCCGGCGGGACCGTGTCGACCGCGCGTGTCATCACATCACCAACGAGGTGGGTCTTCAACACATTTATCTCCATGTCTTGGGCTACTCGTACCCCGCGACGTGACAGTTTCTTGGTGTAGATGGTATCGGGATAGAAGAACCATGCAGTGATATCGGCGACAACACATGCGAACATAAGAGGAAGAATAATATTATAATTACGAGTCATTTCAAACAGCATAATGATTGACGTAAGCGACGCTCGGGACGCGGCGGAAAACACAGCTGCCATGCCGACAAGGGCGTACGCGGGATAGGGCGCAGTCATATTCGGGAAGATGATGTTGGCCAACACCCCGAACGCGCCCCCGAACGCTGCACCAATAAATAAGGACGGAGCAAACACACCACCGGACCCACCGCTCCCCAGCGTGAGGGACAGAGCGACGATCTTCATCACAAGGAGCAGGACTAAGAACCCCAAGAGTATCAAGCCTTCCTGTCCCAACTGCTCGTTTACAATCTCGCCGACGGTAGCGTACCCAACGCCGAATATCTGGGGAAGAAAGAACCCGATTGCCCCCAGCGCTAATCCTCCAAGGGCGGGCTTCAGCACGGGATGGATCTTTAAGCGGTCAAACAGGTCCTCGGTACGGTACAAACTCTCAATCTCGACATACCCGATGAGTGCGGCAAATAGCCCGAGGAACAAGTAAAGGATGAGCTCGTACGGGCTGCGAAATTGGTATGGTGGGACCCTGATCATCGGTTCGGCTCCGAGGAATATGCGCGATATGATGGTGGCAAACGTGGATGATATGACAAGAGGTACAAATGACCGTGTCTTAAGTTCGAGCAGGATGAGTTCGATGGCAAACAGAACACCGGCGATCGGTGCGTTGAATGTTGCCGCAATTCCGGCCGCTGCGCCGCAGCCAACAAGGACCTTTATATCGGCGCTCGGCAGTTTAAGCCACTGCCCAATCGAGCTCCCCGCCGAACTTCCAATCTGGACGATCGGGCCCTCGCGTCCCGCCGATCCACCTGTCCCAAGGCATACCCCGGATGCAACCACCTTGGCAAGCGCCACCCGCGGTCTGATGCGTCCGCCATGCAACGCCATTGCTTCCATTACTTCCGGTACTCCGTGTCCCTTTGTTTCCGGTGCAAAGTAATAGGTTATCAATCCCACGATGAGCCCGCCGGCGGCCGGGATAACGATCACCAACCACCCGGCCTGGTTGATCAACGGGGTAATGAAATGGATTGACGCCTTGTGAAAGAACGAGAGATCGTTGATGAAGTAGAGTAAATAGCGAAACAACAGCGCACCGAACCCGCCGATTATCCCGATGACAACGGCGAGCAAGCTAAGTCGCAAATTTTTTACCATGTATTGATGAACTTGTTGTTTTACGTAATCCACCATCATAAATCGCAATTCTATCTCCGAACGGCGGGATTGTAAACCCTCACCTTACGATTGCCCATCCGTCTACCCGGTTTGCGGTGACCTTTTTAACGAGGAACTTCGCTCGCTTGACCTTATTGATGGAGAGGAGTATGATGCATAATTGGTTAATTTGCTTGATCAGCCCGCCTGTCTTGTAGGCGGGTGTGAATTTGGGAGAGAAAAATGATAGACGATTATTTGAAGGCAATTCTTGCTGCGGAAGATCAAGCTAAGAAAATCGAGAATGACGCACGTGCAGAAGCGGAACGAATTGTATCTGCTGCTGGCGAACAACGCGATAAGCTGTTAGCGGAAGCAGAAGCACGAGCACGGACGCGGTTGGCCCAGTTGCGGGCGCAGGCGGAAGCAGAGGGGAAAGCTCAGGCAGCTAAGCTAGAAGCGGAGCACGAAAAGTTGATCAGTGCGTTGCGTGCCCGCTATCAGGAACGGCACGCCGATGTGGTGAACAAGGCAAACCTTAACCTGTCAGCACTGCTCTCTTTAGCAAAGGAGTAGAATGTCGGCCTATCTGCTCGCGAAGATCCGTGGGAAGCTATCGCGGATGGTGCGTGAAGAGGATATCGAAGCGCTTGCCGGGGCGGACCGAGAGACGCTTATGCAGCGGC
>CAZILO010000034.1:0-10055 GCA_964540085.1 uncultured Thermotogae bacterium | reverse complement strand
GTAATAGATCCCACATGCAGCGAGTGCGGTGCGGAGATGGCGCGCTTTCTCCGGTGGAGCAACGCTGTAAGCGTCATCGAGAGCGACAACTGCCGTCAGGTGGGCGGCAACCGGCTCAGTACCGATTCGCTGCACGTACAGCGGCACGTCCTCCGCCAGCCGCCCGCGCAGGTAAGCGGCAATCCCATCTACAGACGGCCGCACCGCAACATGGGCCCCGTTTTCCGCTTTGTCGAGAACTATCTCGGCAACATGAGGCACCGGACTGATCCAATTAGCTGCCATCATTCACCTTTCGCTTCAATGCGGAGGCGGCAACGGAGTACTTGTACGCCGTTCCCACGATATCCGGAATTGAATCCAGCACCTTCCGCTCCCGCTGTTGTCCGTCAGGACCGGCAAATCGCACCAACGACGCAAGTGCGTACAGGACGGCTCCACCCTGATCGCGTGCGCCGGCAAGCGGGCCGGCACATCCGGTGCACGGCCGGTTCGAACGCGGACACACCGCCGCGCATCCTCCTCGCGTCACCGGCCCGAGACAAATATAGCCCTGGTCAAGCAAGCACACTTCTGGATCAGGAAGCGTGGCATGAAATCGATTGATAGCGGTGAGCGGGGTCGCGAGATGACGACGATTGCACTCGGCGCACACTGCTTTAGTGGCGGCAAATACCGTCCCCGCGGGCGGAAGCTCGTCTCCAAAGAATACCTCATCCACCATGCGGGTGATCATCTCTTGCGGCGGTGGGCAACCAGGCAGGATGTAATCGACATCGATCACCGCTGCCAGTGGCTGAATAAACCGGCCATCGTTGCTGGGAGCAAGGTGCAGCGTTGCTCCAGGCACCAGATTAGCAAGCCCGCACAGTCCGCCCAGATGGGCACACGCTCCATACGCCACGATCCGCTTTGCTTTGCGGCGCAGGAGCTGGGCAGTAGCGATGCTCGCATCGTCGTAAACCGGACCGGCGTACAGCAGGATGTCAATTTCGCGATCGTCATATTGTTCGATTTCAGCCTGTGTAACGTCACCCGGTTGTGTCGCCCAGAATGCCAGATGAACTGCGTCAACCAGCGCAGATAGGCGATCGGATACGAGCAACGACTGGCTGCACCCGCCACACCCGTTGGCCGCATAGATCGCTACTGACTTTTGCTTAGGCATGATCGATCACCGGGTTCGGGCCCAATGCGCGGATATCCGCAGTGAATTTCTCCACCGCTCGTTGAAATATCAATCCCTGCGCGCCGGCAATTCCCACCTCGCGGATCCGCTCCGGGTTCAATCCGAACTCCTTGAGCGCCCGTTTCAGCAGGTAAACGCGGTTTGATCCTTTCAGGTTGCCGTCTTCGTATCGGCAATGACCGGGACGACAACCACCGATCAGGATTCCGTCGGCTCCATCTTCAAACGCGGATAGGATCATGTCCGCGGTTATCTCACCGGTGCAATTAACACGGATGATCGACACATTCGACGGATAGGGCATGCGACTCACTCCGCACAGGTCGGCGGCAGCGTACGTCGTCCACTTACACAAAAATGCAATTATCTTTGGTTCAAACCCCGATTTTCCGTTCATTCCTTCTTTCCTAACACGGCGGCAAGCATCGCTTCGTATTGAGCACGACGGTCGTTCTTTACCTCAATTGCTCCGGCAGGGCAGGCAGCGGCACATACACCACAACCAGCACATAGGATTTCGTTAACGACAGCGATTCCCGACCGCTCTACCTTGATCGCGTCGTATGGACACACCTGGGCACAGATGCCGCAGCCGGAACACAGTTCTTCGTCAACGGCCGCTACTTCCGGTGAATGGGTGAGCTCGTCCTGAGCGAGGATGCTGATCGCCTTGGCAGCAGCAGCGCTTCCCTGGGCGACCGAATCCGGGATGTCTTTGGGTCCCTGTGCCGTCCCAGCGATGAATACCCCAGCCGTAGTTGTTTCCACCGGCCGCAGCTTGGGATGGGCTTCCTTGAGGAATCCGTTCTCATCGACATTGATGTGGAATATCTTCGCCAGCTCTTCCGTTCCCTTGCTGGGAACAATCGCCATCGCAAGAACGACGAGATCAACGTCGATTTCAATCCGTTTCCCGCTCAGCGTGTCCGCTCCCCACACGGTGAGGTGATCGCCCTCGTCGACGATTTTGGCTACCTTGCCGCGGATATAGCGGAGGTGCTGATTCGCGATGATCCCTTGGGCGAACTCCTCATATCCCTTACCGTCAGTGCGGATGTCAATGTAGAACACGTTAGCTACGCCATCAGGTACGGCCTTCTTGAACAGTAGCCCCTGTTTAGCGGTATATGTACAGCAAATGCGGGAACAATAGGGTTTATGTCGCTCCGGATCCCGCGACCCGGCGCAGTGTATAAATGCAATCCGCTTCACCGGACGCCCGTCTGACGGCCGCCGCAGATCTCCTTTCATCGGGCCAGACGGGTGGATCATCCGTTCGAACTGGAGGGATGTCACGACATCGGGATATTTTCCGCCTCCGTATTCGGTAAGATTGCTCGGATCGTACAGATCATATCCGGTGGCGATGATGATCGCTCCCACCTTTTCGGTAATGATCTCGGGCGCCATATCGTAATCAATTGCCCCCACATCACACACATCTTGACACAATCCACACCGCAGTGGTTTAACACCCAAGCACGCATCCTCGTCGAGCACATATGATGACGGGATTGCCTGCTCGAACGGAAGATAGATCGCTTTGCGCTGAGACAGTCCTTCATTGAACTCCTCGGGAACACTAACTGGACACACCTCGGCGCATTTGTTACACAGGTTGCATTTATCAGGATCAACGTAGGTCGGTCGCTTGCGGATTGTTACCTCATAGTTCCCGGTGTAGCCCGCGACCTTGACAACTTCGCTGTAGGTGAGAAGCTTTACACGGGGGTGGCGCGATACTTCAACCATGCGTGGGGTAAGAATGCACTGGGCACAATCAAGCGTGGGAAACGTGACCGACAGCTGTGCCATATGCCCACCCACGCTGGGATCTTTCTCCACTAAAATCACGTCGTGTCCACTATTGGCGACATCGATTGCCGCCTGGATCCCGGCAATCCCACCTCCGACCACCAAACATTTTGTCTCATGTTCAACTGCGATCGGTGCCAGATCGTCATCCATGCGCACTTTCTCTACCGCCGCCCGCGTCAGACGGATCGCCTTTTCCGTGGCGACTTCACGGTCGGAATGGACCCAGCTTACTTGCTCGCGGATATTGGCGACCTCAAGACGGTATCGGTTAAGGCCAACCTCTTCGGCAGCATTGCGGAACGTCTCCTGATGCATCGACGGCGTGCACGCTGCGACCACTACTCCATCCAATTTGTGCTCGACGATCGCATCGCGGATTTTTTGCTGTCCGATTTCCGAGCACATATAGTCGTAATCCTCGGCGTGGACGACACCAGGATAGTTTTTGAGCGTTTCTGCCACCCGACGGGTATCAACCGTATCCTCGATGTTCCTGCCACAATGGCAGACAAACACGCCGATTCGGCTCATGATTTCAGTTTCCTTCCGTATTCGTACCCGACCTGAAATGCTCGCTCGTTAAGATCAAGAAATCGCGGTGGAACTGACGCCCGTACCGACTCCAGCATCGCTTTCTTGCTCACCACCCCGGTGAGGGCAACGACGGCGCCGAGCATGACAACATTAGCCACAATCCGATTTCCCAATTGTTCCGCGAGTTTCGTCGCTGGCACTCGATACAACTTGATCCTCTTGGGCGGTTTATTCACCTCCACCAAGTCGGCATCGACGATGAGAGTACCGCCAGGAGCGATTGTCTTTCCGAATGTAGTGTAGGCCTCTTGCGACATGATGACGAGAAGATCGGGAGTTGTAACCTCAGGATAGGCAATACGGCCGTCAGACACTACAACGTTCGCATTACATGCACCACCGCGTGCTTCCGGACCGTACGATTGGGTGAGCACCGCGTTTAACCCGTCATGAATCGCCGCAGCTCGTCCAGAAATCTTGGCAGCGGAGATTACCCCTTGACCGCCGAACCCTGCAAATCGAATCTCCGTTCGCACCGATTTGCTCCTCTCTTCTTGTTTTTACGGCCGTTACAGACGAGCCGCTGTATTCCGCCGTTTCTTTGTGCTTGTGTTCACGATCACAAGCGGACACATGCCCGACTTATACCCACTTTTTTGATTGATGTCAAGGCAATCGGTTGTTACATCACCGCCGCCACGGCGGCCCCAATATCAGCTGGACTGGGCACGACCTTTACTCCAACCGCTTCCAGCGCGGCTATCTTCGCGTCCGCAGTCCCGCTTGCTCCGGTGACGATCGCACCCGCATGTCCCATCCGCCGTCCCGGTGGCGCGGTGCGGCCAGCGATAAACGCCACCACCGGTTTCGGAAACCCGGCGCCGATATATCGCGCCGCTTCCTCTTCCGCGTTTCCTCCGATTTCTCCGATCAGCACTACGGCTTTGGTCTGATCATCCGCGGCGAACAGCTCCAGAATATCGGTGAATGATAGACCAATGATCGGATCTCCGCCGATCCCCACGCAGGTTGATTGACCGATTCCCCGCTGCGACAACTGGTGCACCGCTTCGTAGTTAAGCGTGCCGCTGCGCGACATCACTCCCACCGGGCCGGGCTGGTGGATGTATCCCGCCATCAGGCCTAGTTTGGCCTTTCCCGGCGAGATGACCCCAGGTGTGTTCGGCCCGATAAGCTTAACGGCGTTGATATCAAGGTAGCGCCGGACCTGTACCATGTCGTGCACCGGGATGCCCTCAGTGAGGCAGACCACCAATTTGATGCCACTATCCGCCGCCTCCAGGATCGCGTCGGCAGCAAACCGCGGCGGGACGAACACCATCGCGGCAGTGGGATCCGTCTCAGCAACCGCTTGTGCTACGGTATCGAACACCGGCACACCGGCTACCTGTTGTCCCCCTTTGCCCGGGGTGACACCAGCAACGATTTTGGTACCATAAGCGAGCATCTGCTCGGTGTGGAACCGTCCTTCCCGTCCGGTTATCCCCTGTACCAATACGCGCGTGTTTTCGTCAACCAGAATGCTCATTTTGCCACCTCCCGCGCCGCACGGGCAATCAGTGCTGCCGCCTCAGCGAGATCGTTCGCCCGCTGAAAGTGAAGGCCAGAGCGATCGAGTATTTCCCGCCCCTGATCCACATTTGTGCCTTCCAGTCGCACGATAACCGGTATATCGACCGACCGCCGGCTCACCGCGGCCACAATCCCCCGCGCCAGAATATCGCAGCGGAGGATCCCCCCAAATATGTTGATGAACACCGCCTTGACATCGGGATCGGACAGCAGGAGGGAAAATCCCTGTTCGATCATGTCCTCGTTTGCCCCACCCCCAACATCAAGGAAGTTTGCCGGCTCCGCCCCCGCCAACTTAATTAGGTCCATCGTCGCCATCGCTAGGCCGGCGCCGTTGACCAAGCAGCCCACGTTACCGTGAAGCTTAACGTAGTTTAGATTGCTCTTGCGCGCGGCGCTTTCCAACGGATCTTCCTCGGCCGGGTCGCGCAGAGCAACGATCTCCGGATGGCGAAACAGGCCGTTGTCATCGAAGTTGATCTTGGCGTCAAGGGCGAGGGCCGCACCATCGTTGTCGATAATAAGCGGATTCGTTTCCACCAACAGGCAATCTTTGTCCACAAATACCCGGTACAGAGCGGTGATAACCTGTGCTACCGCCCGCGTCTCCGCCGCATCCAATCCAAGCTTGAGCGCCAATCGAAACGCCTGGAACGGGCGCAGACCGATCTCGGGATGCACCCACTCTTTGAAGATCTTATCCGGCGACTCGTCCGCAATCTGCTCGATCTCCATCCCACCGGCAGGGCTCGCCATGATCACCGGCACGCGCTGAGTACGGTCAATCGTTATCCCGAGATAAATTTCGGTCTTCACTGCCGCTACCCGCTCCACGAGCACCTTGTGAACGATCTTTCCCGCTGGACCGGTTTGATGGGTAACTAACGTCTGGCCGAGTAACGCCGCCGCTGCCGCTCGTGCCGCTTCCGGAGAATCAGCACGCTTGACCCCGCCCGCCTTGCCACGACCACCTGCGTGAATCTGGGCTTTGATCACAACCGGGCCCGATAGTTCCGCCGCAATTTTTTCGGCGTCAGTGGGAGTGGTAGCAACGCGTCCTGCCGGGATGGGGATTCCAAACGAAGAGAACAGTTCCTTGGCCTGATATTCATGGATGTTCATGCGGCCCTCCTTGTACGATTATCGAGGCAGCAAACGGTAGAATAAATCGGCGAACAAATCAAGGAGGGGGAGTGGCTGACGTTACCGCGCCCGCAGCGGTTGGGGCATCGCAACGTGGGCGGCAATTTCATCCGCGATCGTAAACGCCGCATTGGGATAGGCAATCTTTTCCGCACCGGCGACGTACTGCACCCGCACAGTTTCATCCTCCAGCCACCGTTGGAGCACAGCTACGATGCGCTCAGGGCGCTTGGCGTACACCCCGGCGTGGTTGTGCACAACGAATCCGATATTGGGGCTCTCTTGAAGTGGAATCGCACCGTTGAGGATCATCGGGAGGCCGCTGATCGCTGCTTCGGCGATCGTACCGGGACCGGCCTTGGTAATAAGCACATCGGCGGCGCGCATCATTACCTCCATATTGCCGACGAACCCGTACACATCAGTTGGTTCGTGCCACTGTCGCGCCGACAGCCGGGTGCGTAACGCCTCATTGTGGCCACACACGACCACAAGATGCGCTCCCAGCCGCGCGCGGTCGATCGCTACTGCGGTGTCCGCAATCCGTCCCATTCCCTCCCCGCCACCGACAAGAAGCACAGTTGGCAGCTCCTTATCCCATCCGAGGCGCTGGCGGGCGTCCGTCTTGCTTTCGGTGTACAGCGCAAACTTGGGGTGAGCGGGATGCCCCACAATCCGAAGCTTTTCCGGAGGAACTCCAGCAGCGATGCCGCGGTGGTATGCGGGTTCACACGGCACCAGGCAACGGTCCACTCCGGGGTGGTACCACCCGAGGTGGGGCTTGGCGAGGTCAGTAATCACGGTAATAATCGGGATCGAGACCCCGAGTGCGGGGCGAGCGGCGACGGCAAATCGGGTGAACGCGCCGTGCAACACCACGAGGATGTCGGGATGGTGATCCTCCATCAACCGGGCGATGCGGTGGCGCGCGATGCGAGCAAGGGCGGCGTCCCGCCCCAGCGGAGAGCGCAACAACCGCTCACTGCTCCAGAAAAATGCGCTGTAGCTGGCAACGTTGTAGTGCACCCAGCGGGGATAGATCTCCGGTGCGTACCGCCACGGCGGCGGCGTGTACTCGCGAAACAGATCGATATAGTCGAATTTAAAGCGGCCGGGATAGCGATGTTCCAGTCCGGCGGAAATCGCATCCGCTGCCGCTTTGTGTCCGCCACCGGTGGCGGAGATGAGGAACCCAACCCGCTTTACATCCCCGGACACTGCTTCGCCACCTCCGGATCGATCTGCTTGTTTCCGTACGCGGCCTTGAAATGGGCAGCAAACTCGGCCGCGAGCTTGTCGGCACGGGTGTCGTAAGCGTCCTTGTCCGCCCACGTATTCTTTGGGGTTAGAATCTCGGCCGGAACCCCGGGACAACTGCGGGGCACGAGGATGTGAAACCGACGATCTTCGTCGTACTCCACCCCGGCAAGTTTCCCGGTGATGGCAGCGTCGACCATCGCCCGTGTCAGGGTGATGTCCATCCGGGTTCCGATCCCGTACGGTCCGCCCGACCAGCCGGTATTGACGAGATACACCGCCGTTCCATACCGATCCATCCGCTCCCCGAGCATGCGCGCATATACGTCGGGATTACGCGGCATGAACGGCTCACCGAAGAACCGGGAGAACGTGGTTTGCGGTTCGACGATGCCCGTCTCGGTGCCAGCGAGCTTGCTCGTGTACCCCATTAGGAACCACAGCATCGCCTGAGCGCGAGTGAGACGAGCGATCGGGGGGAGAACTCCGTTGGCGTCGGCGGTAAGGAACAGGATCGTGTGGGGATGTCCACCGCGTGCCGACGGCTTCACGTTTGTGAGGTAGGTAAGCGGGTAGGACGCGCGTGAGTTAGGGGTGAGCCGGTCGTCGGACAGGTCAAACGTCCCATCGGGATAAACCATCGCATTTTCCACGATCGCGCCGTGGGACAGGTAGTGATCGGCGTGGAATACCGCGTTGTAGATTTCGGGTTCCTTATCGGGATTCAAGTCGATCAACTTCGCGTAGCACCCATTCTCGAAGTTGGCGACCCCGTTATCGCTCCACCCGTGTTCATCGTCCCCGAGGAGGGCGCGGCGCGGGTCAGCGGACAGGGTCGTTTTCCCAGTGCCCGACAGACCGAGAAGTAACGCCGTGTCCCCATCCGGGCCCTCATTGGCCGAGCAGTGAAGCGGCAGAATCCCCTCCCCCGGCAGGAGGTAATTCATCACCGTAAACATCAGCTTTTTCACCGAACCGCCGTACGCCGATCCGTACACGACCCCGATGCGGCGGTCATAGTCCATCCCAATCACCATCGTCGACGTTCCACCGATGCGCGGATCGATCCGCAATTTCCCGTTGTAGCGCGCGGGATCAAGCTTATCGTAGGGAAGAACAAGCATAGTGAACGGCCGTGCGGCGAATATACTTGCCCCAATGTCCGGTGGAATCGGGCGGAACATGTTATCGGTAAACAGGGCGGTAAGCGGACTTGAGGTGATCGTCTTCACCGGAAGGGCATATTGCGGGTCGGCTCCGAGGGAACGATTGGTGACGTACACTCGGTCGGCGTGATTAAGCATCGCTACCGCGTCGGCGATGACCATATCGAACGTTTCCGCATCGATCGGAATATTGTTGGGCGAATCCCAATCGATATTGCCTTCACTCTCCGGATGACGAACTGTTAAGGTATCGAGCGGGCTGCGGCCGGTTGATTCCGGTCGGGTCCAAGTGGCGAGCGCTCCGGTAATCAATGGAATCGCCTCACGGCGGCGAAGCGTCTCTGCGATCATGAATTTTCGGGTTGGGTTTTCAAAAACGGTATGGCGTTTGAGTAGCAAGTCGATGCACGTATGGAAATCCATCCTCTCCTCATCCTCTTGCTTATTTGCTCCACTAATACAGCGGGCGTAAGATGATAGCGCACCGAGACGGAAATTTAAAATATCCCGCGGTATAACATATGGATGTCAAGCGCGTAATTACGAAGATTGAGAATGGAATACGGGATTCCGGCTCGTTTCAATCGGCATGCGAGAACATTGTCTCTCTGTTGCACAACGATGTACCGCATTTCAATTGGGTCGGGATCTATCTTAAGCGCGGAGACAATCTCGTGCTCACCGCGTGGGACGGTCCCCAGGCAACGCAACATGTGCGTATTCCCATCGGGCAGGGTATCTGTGGCCTTGCCGCCCGTACCGGAGAAACCGTAATTGTTGATGACGTCAACGCCGATCCTCGCTATCTCGCATGTTTCCCCGAGACGCGGGCCGAGATCGTCGTACCGATATTTAACAAATCAGAGGTGATCGGCGAGATCGACATCGACTCTGACACCCATGCCGCGTTCACCGCCGCCGACCAGGCACTTCTCGAACGGGTCGCCCAATTGCTGGGACGGGTAGCGGATTAAACTGACGCGTAAAATGCATTGGGATTGGACAAAGTCGCAGGCGATGTGACTGAGGTTCACCCCTCACAGGCAGGCCCCAACCTTGCTGCCGCCTAGATCAAAGAATCGATCTGGTCGCGGAGAGCGCGAACGGCGGTGAACAATTTGGTGACCTCTTGCTGAAGAAACGGAAGTCGCTGCCGAATATGGCAAATGGTATCAGCATCTTCATTCTTCTTTGTTATGGCGATAACATCTCCTGCAATCAGTGATAGCCCAGCGAAACTAACCTTGTCTGCCTGTCCATTGCTCAACTGACCACTTATGCAACATTCCCCGCTCCTCGTTTTCGTTCGAATGGCGTAGTTACAGCCATTTCTTCCGGCGGAAGTAAAAAAGCAT
>CAZILO010000033.1:0-10452 GCA_964540085.1 uncultured Thermotogae bacterium | reverse complement strand
CGTTCCAACTGCCGATGAACTTGAATAAAGCCACGGTAGTGATCCCGGGACGGGACAGCGGAACGATCACCCCCCACAGGAACCGGAACCGACTGCACCCGTCGATCCGCGCCGCATCCCACAGGTCATCAGGGATTGTCATAAAGAATTGGCGTAATAGAAAGATTCCAAACACTGAGGTGAGCCACGGAACAATCAGTACTTGATATGTGTTGATCCAATGGATCTGTGACATAAAGATGTAGTTCGGCACGAGAAGCATCTCACCCGGGATCATCATCGTGCCAAGGAATAGGAGGAATAACGGCTGTTTACCGAAGAAGTTCATCTTGGCGAACGCGTACGCAGCGAAGATAGTGGTGAGCACCTCCCCGACGGTGGTGGTAATGGCGATGAAGAAACTGTTTATAAAGTAACGGCCGAACGGAGCAGTGTTCCATGCCTTGATGAAGTTTTGCCACTCCCAATGCGAGGGGATCCACTTCGGTGGCATGAGAAGTACCTCGTTTGCTGGCTTGAATGCAGTGTCCACCATCCACAGGAATGGGAGGCTCATCACAATGGCTCCCAGTGTCAGCAGAAAATACGTGGTAAAGAGATAAGCACGACGTTGCACTATATAGGCTCGACTTTGCCTAGATAGCATTAGCCCTCTCTCGCTCACTCTCCCCCTCCTTATCACGCGAGTATACTTTAACGAATAGCAATGGGCAAATCAATGGAGGTGACGGGATGGCAGGACGGCTAGAAGTAATTACGGGATGCATGTTTTCGGGGAAGACCGAGGAGCTTATCCGACGGTTAGAGCGAGTGCGCATCGCGCATGGGAATATTCTGTTATTCAAACCGACGATTGACGACCGCTACGGCACTGACGCGATTGTGACCCACTACGGCCGTCGGTTTGATGCTCATCTTCTTCCTCCAGGAGAAGAATCGGTTGAAAAGTTGGTTGAGATCGTCGGTCGCGATGCACTTACCGACAGCACGGTGGTGGCGTTCGACGAGGGTAATTTCTTTTCGGATAAGCTTCCGCTGCTGTGCGAAACGCTGGTGGGAATGGGGAAGCGGGTAATCGTTGCCGGGCTTGACCTCACGTTTGCCGGAAAGCCGTTTGGGCCAATGCCGACGTTGATGGCGCTTGCCGATACGGTAGACAAGCTACACGCGGTGTGCGTCAAGTGTGGACAGCCGGCAACTCGATCCCAGCGTCTGATCGATGGCAAACCGGCGCCGGCGGATGATGTCGTGATCAAGATCGGTGGCAGTGAAGTGTACGAAGCGCGGTGTCTAGACTGCTACGAACCCGGTTGATGACCGACTCCGTGTCCAGTGGACGCACCGGCACTGATTTACGTCAGCACGGTTGACACGCGCGGTGGCGTTGGCTAACATGGGTTTGTCGCCGAGGTGGCGGAATTGGCAGACGCGCATGGTTGAGGGCCATGTGGACAATGAAACGTCCGTGCGGGTTCAAGTCCCGCCCTCGGCACCAAATCGTTTACCATAAGCGGGCCTGGTTATGCGTATCCTAGTTGACGTAATGGGAGGGGATCTTCCCCCAGCTGAGCTCGTCCGCGGCGGGATCGCAGCCGGGCGTGAATTAGACATCGAGATTGGATTTGTCGGTGTTCCCGCTGTTATCCGCAGCGCCCTTGCCAAAGAAAACATTAACGAAGGCGCACGCTTTTCCATTATTCCCGCCACTCAGGTCATTAGCATGGATGACACGCCGGTGCGAGCGGTACGGGAAAAGCGGGATTCTTCCCTGCTCAAAGGGATTATCGCCCTCAGCAATGGTGAAGGGGACGGATTTGTGTCGCCCGGGAACACCGGTGCAGTCGTTGTTGGGTCGATATTGACGCTTGGGCGGATTCATGGCGTACCGCGCCCCGGGATTGCTACCACTTTGCCCACGGTGGATGGGGGTACGGTGGTGGTAATCGACGTTGGTGCCACGGTTGATCCGGCGCCGCAACATCTCCTGTACTTCGCGTTGATGGGGGGGAGTTATGCGCGTGATGTTCTCGGAGTGAGCACGCCTCGGATCGGGTTGCTGAACATCGGGACTGAGAAATCAAAGGGCAACAAGCTCGTCCAGCACGCGTTTACTTTGTTACAGCAAAGCTCCCTCCCGTTTGCCGGCAGCGTGGAAGGGCACAATATCCTCACTGCACATCCGGTTGACGTTGTCGTGTGTGACGGGTTTGTGGGTAACGTATTTTTGAAAACACTTGAGGGGGGGACGAGTGCGGTGGTGCACTTGTTGCGGGCCGGAGTGGACAAAGGCGGCGTGCGCACGAAGTTGGGGGGCTTACTACTGCGGCCAGTATTTCGCCACTTGCGCCACCAATTGTCCTACCAACGGCATGGTGGTGCTCCTCTCCTCGGGGTGAATGGCGTGGTGGTGATCGGTCACGGTCGATCCGACGCGCGTGCGATTGCCGCTGCAATTGGAGTAGCAAAACGGGCGGCGGAAGTGGGGTTAAATAAACGAATTGCCCAAGGCATTGAGGGGTGGGGAAAAGTTGGGAGCTAAGATAATCGGTACCGGTAGCTATCTCCCGGATAAAGTGGTCACTAACGACGAATTAACGCGAATTGTCGACACGTCGGACGAGTGGATCGTGAAGCGCACCGGGATTCGCACTCGCCACCTTCTTGATGCAAATGAGATGCCGGCACGGATGGGGATTGCCGCTGCCGAGGCTGCTATCGCTGCGGGTGGAATACCCGTAGAGGCAATCGATCTGCTGATGGTGGCCACTAACTTTCCCGATATGATCTGCCCGGGTTCGGCTCCATTTGTTGCCGCCGGCCTTGGATTGGGACAGCGCCCGTTCTTTGACCTCAAAGCGGGATGCTCCGGGTTCGTGTACGCGCTCGCTGTTGCTGCTGGATTGATCGACGCTAGCGTCTATCGCCACATCCTCGTCATCGGGGCTGAGGCGCTATCGCGGGTGACCGACTGGAGTGACCGCAAGACATGTGTGCTGTTCGGCGACGGTGCCGGTGCGGTCCTGCTTGGGCCTGGTCCCCGCGACCACGGGGTACTGGGATCCGCACTCCACGCCGATGGTGATAAGGCGATGCTTCTTCACCTTCCCGCGGGTGGGACGCGCACGCCGGCGAGTCACACCACCGTCGACGCGGGCGAACATTTCCTCAAGATGGAGGGATCGGGCGTGTACCGAAGCGCCGTCCCCATGATGGAAACCGCCACAAGGGAGGCGCTTGCCGCCGCTGGGCTCACACTCGCCGACGTCGATTGGCTGATTCCCCATCAGGCGAACATCCGCATCATCGAATCTTTAATGCGGCGCCTCGAAGTAACGCCGGACCGGGTCATCATTAACCTCGACCGGGTGGCGAACACGTCGACCGCGTCCATTCCGATCGCGCTTGACGAAGCGGTGCGGGACGGCCGCATTGTTCCCGGCAACGTCGTTGTCCTTACCGCGTTTGGAGCCGGTGCCACCTACGGCGCTGTGGTGGTGCGAATCTAGCCATGGAACGGCCGATCGCATTTTTGTTCCCGGGGCAGGGCACTGTTCCCACCGCGCCGCCGCCGAATACGCCGACAACGACACGGCTGCTTGCACGTGCGGAAGAGGCCGGGCTGCCGCTTGTCAAGTGGATAACCGAAAGTGATCCCGGGCTTACCCGCACCGCCACCGCCCAGCCGGCGATCTTGATCGACTCGGTGGCCAAGGCGGAGAAACTACGCGCTGCTGGGATTACGCCCGATTTTGTCGCCGGCCACAGCTTGGGGGAATACGCGGCGTTGGTGAGTGCGGAAGTGATCACTGCGGACCAGGCGCTTGATCTTGTGATCGAGCGTGGACGCCTGATGGAGCGCGTCCCCGGTGGGATGGCCGCGCTACTGAAGCTCGATAACCGCACGGTAGAAGAGATTTGTGCTACTGCTGGAGCGACGGTCGCCAACTACAACGGTCCGGGGCAGATCGTGATCTCCGGGGATAATACTGCAGTGGAACGCGCAATGACGCTTGCCGCTGCTGCCGGGGGGCGCGCAATCCGGCTCAATGTGTCCGGTCCATTTCACTCCCCGGCGATGCTGCCGGCGCAACAGGAACTCGCCCGTCACATCGCCGCAATTACGTTTCGCGATCCGCGCGTGCCGGTCGTGTCGGGGATGACCGGCCAAATCGAGCGTTCGGGCGCGCGGTTGCAACAGCTTCTCATGGACCAAATTACTGCATGTGTACACTGGGACATGGTGGTGGCGACACTGACGGCGGCTCGGGTGCGCACGGCGGTCGAGGCCGGTCCGGGAGCAGTGCTTACCCGTATCGGACGACGGATTACCGATCGCATCAAATTTATTCCGTACGCGGAGGTGGCTGATGGGGGAACTTGACGGACGGGTGGCAGTGGTCACCGGCGGCACACGGGGAATTGGACGCACGATTGTGGCGCGGTTGCATCGTGAAGGCTGTTCGGTTACAGTCCTTGCCCGCGACGAGAAAGCAGGAGCCGCACTGGAAGCCGAGTTGCCCGGAGTGGAATTCGTAGCAGCTGATGTGTCCGCATTCCCGCAGGTAAAGGCGGCGGCGGAGCGGGTGCAGTCACGCTACGGACACATCGACTTTCTCGTCAACAACGCTGGGATCACACGTGATCAGTTGATTCTGCGTATGGGAGAGGAGGAGTGGCAGCAGGTGATTGACGTAAACCTGACCGGGGTGTACCACACTATGCGCGCGTTCTTGCGTGCCATTATGAAATCGCACGGAGCGATCGTCAATATCTCGTCGGTTGTCGGAGAGACGGGTAACCCCGGGCAGGCGAATTACGCCGCTGCCAAGGCAGGGCTTGTCGGGCTGTCCCGCAGCGTGGCCAAGGAAGTTGCCAGCCGCGGGGTGCGGGTTAACGTCATCGCTCCGGGGTTTATCGATGTGGGCATGACCACGGATCTCCCGGATGACGTCCGCACTTCTTACTTATCCCGCATTCCGCTCAATCGCGCCGGTACGCCGGAGGAAGTGGCGGAGGTGGTGGAGTTCTTGCTATCGCCGCGCGCTTCCTATATAACTGGACAAGTTATTCACGTTAATGGGGGGCTTTACCCCTAGGAAAGTGCCTACAAAAGGGAGGTGTATGCATAGATGAGCGACATCGCAGACAGGGTGAAGGCGATCATCGCCGATCAGCTAATGGTCGACCCCGAGGAAATCACGGACGACGCCTCGTTCGTTGAAGATCTTGGCGCCGATTCTTTGGACACCGTGGAGCTGATTATGGAGTTTGAAGATGAGTTCGGGATCGAGATCTCGGACGAGGATGCGGAAAAGATCACCACGGTAGGGGAAGCGATCGCCTACCTAGAGAAACTGGTAGAGGAGAAAGAAGAATAAAAGCTTCATCCGATGTGCGGAACGGGACAAGCGGCGCAGCGGTTGTCCCTTTTTCTTTGCAGTGAGGTGTGTGTGCTCTATCATTGGATGAGGTGATCTGCATGTGGGAAGGCGAACGACGCGGTCCGGTCGGTAACGACCGCGCAAATCCGTATTACGAGGGGCGGAAGTACCCGGAACCGACAGTGTGTCCCCGCTGTGGTCTGGTTTACCAAAACGGGCGCTGGCAACGGCTGGAGACGCCGCTATCCGGCACAGTTCACCACAGTCTGTGCCCGGCGTGTCGGCGCGAAGCCGACCGCTACCCAGCGGGACTGGTATACCTGAGCGGCGGTTATTTCAGCGCCCACCGTGACGAGATTCTGAACCTCGCGCGCAACCAAGAGCAAGCAGCGGCGACGACACGTCCACTCCAGCGCATCATGTGGATCGAAAACCACGACGGTGGTGTGGAGATCGCAACCACCGATCCTCACCTTGCCACCCGGATCGCCCGCGCGGTAGAGAGCGCGTGCAAAGGGACACTCACGATCAAGCAAGCGCCGCAAGAGCCGCTAGTGCGGTGTTATTGGGAGCGCGATGACTAAGTTCGCTACCCAAACTATTGGCGAATTTCTGGCGGACCTTGCCTCCGCACGTCCTACTCCGGGCGGTGGGTGTGTCGCCGGGCTTGTCGGTGCGTTCGCGGCAGCACTGGGAAGCATGGTAGGGGCAATTGCGAGAAAGAAAAGTCATCCTCCGGAATTGGCGGCGGTTACCCACAATATGAACTCCCTGCGAGAAGAATTTCTCGAACTCGCCGATGAGGACACGGCCGCATTTGACGCGGTAATGACGGCGTATCGCATTCCCAAAGACGATCCGACGCGGCGGGTTGCTATCGACGATGCTCTTGCCGGTGCTGCTGCCGTACCGCTACACACGGCGGAAAAGTGTGTCGAGCTGTTACAGGGCCTCAATCGGCTTGTTCCCCACGCCACGCCGCAAAGTGTGAGCGACGTCGGGGTGGCGGTGCGGTTAGCCGCCGCTGCATTGGAGTCAGCGTTGCTGAACGTCACAATCAACCTTGCTTACATGCGTGATCCCGCCCGAATCGCAGCGGACAAGTCGCGGTGCGAACAACTGCGTGCGGCCGGTGCGCACCTGGCGGCGACGGGGAAGGCGGCGGTCGCGGAGCGCATGCCATGACCCGCATTGGCGTGATCTCGGACGTCCACGGCAATCTGCCCGCACTGGATACGGTTCTCGCCGCTCTTCACGCCGCAGGTGTCGATCAAATCGTGTCCTGTGGCGATCTCGTCGGCTACGGACCGTGGCCACGTGAGGTGATCGCCCGTGTGCGCGCCCTGAACATAACGAGCGTGCAGGGCAACCACGATGCGGCGGCGGGTGGGGTGCTGCCCACCGATCACTTTACCGCGGCGGCACGGGCAGCGATCGAGTGGATCAAGGCCAGGCTCACCCCTGCGGATATCGCGTTTCTCGCTGCTCTTCCCTTGACGACCGTTGTCGCTGGGATGACCGTGGTACACGGTAGCCTGCGTGGTCCGCTGTGGGAGTACATCCTCGATTCGTGGACCGCTGGGGAGAGCTTCCGCCGCCTCGAGACCGACGTTGGTTTATTCGGGCACTCTCACATTCAAGGCGGGTTCGCCGCGGCCGGAAACAAGGTGGACACGATTGATCCCCGCGTTGGAGAAGTCGACCTCATTCCAGGAGTGCGCTACCTGATCAATCCAGGCAGCGTCGGTCAGCCGCGCGATGGCGATCCCCGCGCCGCATACGCGATCATCGATCTTGATAATCGCAAGGTCATCTATCGCCGAATCACGTACGACATCGCCACTACCCAGCGGGAGATTAACCGCGTCGGGCTCCCCCGTGAGCTTGCCGATCGGTTGAGCGTAGGGCGATGAATACTGAGCGCGAGCTAGCGGCAGCGGTTCGAGCCGCCCGCGTTGCGGGTGCGATTGTGCGTGGCGGCATCAGCATGGACAAGCACACGCAGTTCAAGGCGAACGACCGCGATCCGGTGACGATATTTGATAAGTACAGCGAGCAAGCGATCGTGGAGATTCTGCACGCGGAGTTTCCTGACTACGGCGTGTTATCCGAAGAGGGACTGGACTCCGCTGGAGCCGCACCGTGTCGGTGGGTGATTGATCCGCTTGACGGGACGAATAACTATGTGCGGCGAGTGCCGCAGTTCGCAGTGTCGATTGGTCTAGAGTGCGACGGTGAAGCGGAAGCCGGCTGCATTTACGACCCAATGCGCGATGAGTTGTTTACCGCCCGCTGCGATGTCGGTGCGTGGTGCAACGGAACCCCGCTGCGCGTGAGCGAAACGACGATGTTCAAGGATGTGCTTGTTGCGGTGGAGTTTTCGTCTTATCCGGACCGAGCACGGACGTTATACGACAAAATTCGCCCCCTCATCGATCGGGTACGCGGTGTGCGGGCGTACGGGTCAGCGTGCTTAGATCTCGCCTACGTCGCCGCCGGCTGGGTGGACGCCGCCGTGTTCCTCTCGCTGTCGCCGTGGGACGTGGCCGCGGGTATTCCCCTCATCATTGCAGCCGGAGGTACAGTGACTGATCTTGACGGCAACCCACTCGTCGACCCACGTGGCGGCCTGATCGCCACCAACGGCGCTCTCCACGCCGAACTCCTCGCGCTGCTCAACGAATGCTAGAAACTGGACTGACGCGCTATCGCGGAATAATTCCGGATTGGGATGAATTTAGCGCCGCCTGTACTCGGCCACTTCCGACCACAATCAGAACTAACACCCTGTGCATCAGCCCGCATGGGTTGCAGACACGGCTAGCACAGCAAGGTTTCATCCTCACTCCGTACCCCGAAATTCCGGAGCTATTCCGGGTTACCCCCAACGGTGTCGCTAAAACGATTGAACATTGGTTGGGGCTGTTCTACATCCAGGAGGCGACACAGACGTTGCCCGTAATTGCACTGTCCCCCCGGCCTGGTGAGACCGTGCTCGACATGTGCGCCGCTCCTGGCGGCAAGACGACTCAGATTGCGGCGGCGATGGATAATCGTGGATTACTGGTGGCGAACGAGCCAAATGGACGCCGGCAACAGGCGTTGCTCGCCAACATAAACCGCCTTAGGGTGATCAACACGGTGATAACTGCCTACCATGGCGAGTCATTTCCGATGCGGATGCTGTTTGATCGTGTGCTGATTGACGCGCCGTGTTCGGCGGAAGGCACGCTGCGTAAAACGCCGGTCATGCGTGCCGGTGCCACTCCGGCCACGATCCGCCGGTTGGCCGGTATCCAGCGGCGATTGATCGTGCGCGGGTACGACATCCTTCGTCCCGGTGGGGTGCTCGTCTACTCCACATGTACGTTTGCCCCGGAGGAGAATGAAGCGATCGTAGCGGCATTGCTTGCCATGCGCGCCGCCCATGTCGATGAAATCGACGTTCCGCTGCCGCATGCTACGGGGATCACGCATTGGCAGGGGACGGATTTTCCGGCCGCGGTTGCACGTTGTGTCCGGGTTTATCCCCATCACTTCGACAGTGGAGGTGGGTTCATTGCCCGCATCAGAAAGCCAGAACGTTAGAGACGAGATTATCGCCTACTTTGCTGACCGGTTTGGGGTGGCAGAGATCGCGTTTGCCGAACTTGTGTTCATCCCCCGTACCGACGAGGTGTGGGCGGCGAGTGCACTGGCACCCGCGGGGTTGACTATCCTTCGCCCTCCGGGGTTGCGGGCGGTGCGGCGTTGGAATGGCGGCTTCAAGCCGACGAGCGTGTTTCTCCGCTTTCTCGGTGATCGCATCACCGCCGCCCGCGTGGAGATCGATGATTGTTCTACTCTCCGCACCGTTCTGCGCGGCGGGACGATCCCAGCACGAGTAACGCCGGGATACGTCGCGCTCGTGTTCCGTGGCGACGTCATCGGATGTGGGATCGCGCGCGCCGATGCGGTTAAAGCCGTCATTCCCACGGGGCGGCGGCGGTCACTACTAGAGATCATTTCTGCCGGATGTGATCTACATCACGGAAATTTGCCCCCCGATTCTGGTAACATAGTCCTCGATTGAGGGGATAAATGAATAAGGAGGTAAAGATGCGAGGCAGAAAAACAATAGTATTGGTGCTCGGCTTAGTGGTCGGGCTGTTTGCCTACGGAATCGTGCAGGCAGCACCGCAGAACATCGTCCTGATCCTTGATGCTTCCAACAGCATGAATGCCGTGCTCAGCGGGCAAACGCTAATCACGACGGCAAAAGGAGCGGTGGCCGAACTACTGGAGACGCTTCCTGCTGGAACGGACGTTGGGATAATCGTGTATGGACATCGCCTGCCGAAGACGGACCAAAAGAGCTGCGATGATATCCAGCAGTTATTCCCGTTGACGCCGCTTTCCGCAGCAGTGCGCGATCAGATGATCGCCGCCGTGCAAAAAATCAACGCTCAGGGGATGACCCCACTCGCTGCCGCACTCACCAAAGCGGAGGGGATGTTCGATAACGCGGCGGGAAAGCGCGTGATCCTTCTCCTCACTGACGGAGTGGAGACATGCAACGGCGACCCCGTGACGGTAGCCGCTAAACTGAAGACGTTGACCCCACCGATCGAGCTTAACATCGTCGGGTTCGCGGTCACCGCCCAAGCGCGGGATACGCTCACCAAGATGGCGCAGTCGACTGGGGGAGAGTATCGTGATGTCAGCAAAGCGAAGGATTTATTCGCCGCCCTTGCGGCTGCCGTCGCCACAAAAACGGCGCCAACCAAGCCGCAAGTTCCGCCGGAATTCGCGTGCATGGGCATCACTAACGTGATTTATGGAACCGATGGCGACGATACCTTGTACGGTACGCCGGGCAACGACTTGATCTACGGTCTCGGCGGCAACGATTTGATCATCGGCCTGGGTGGCAGTGATGTGCTTATCGGCGGTCCTGGCAACGACATCATCGAGGGCGGTACAGGTAACGATTTACTCATCGGAGGACCGGGCAACGGCACCCTGTTTGGCGGTGACGGCGACGATGTGCTCATCGGAGGACCGGGCAACGACTCGCTGGAGGGCGAAGCGG
>CAZILO010000032.1:0-10684 GCA_964540085.1 uncultured Thermotogae bacterium | reverse complement strand
CGCTGCTATGTGATGCTATATGGATCGACTGCGTCCCGGATCGCGTCCCCCATAAAGTTGAACGCGAGCACAACAACAACAATGAAAATACCGGGAATCAGGAGCCACGGGTGTAGCTGAATATTCACGACGTTATTCGCTGCGTTAAGAAGGGATCCCCAGCTTGCCATCGGTTCGTGAATCCCCAGCCCAAGGAAGCTAAGCGTTGCCTCGGTAAGGATCATCCCCGGGATGGTAAGAGTTGCCGACACCACCAGGTAGCTCGTAATGTTCGGTGTTATATGATTGATGATCGCGCGCAGGTCACTCGCCCCAGCCGCCTTGGCAGCGGTAACGAAATCCATCTCCCGCACTGCCAGCACCTGGCCGCGGATAACACGTGCCTGCCCTGCCCATCCCAGTAGGGATAGAATAACGATGATTCCGATAAACTGCTGTTCCGCCGTCAGTCCCATTCCAGCCAAAGCAGCGCTCAACGCAAGCAAAATCGGAAGACCGGGAAATGACATAAAAACTTCGAATATCCGCTGCATCAACATATCCACCCAGCCTCCGTAGTACCCGGAGATTCCGCCAAGCAGGATAGCAATCGGCATACTAAACAGGATAACAAGTGGGCCAACCGCAAGCGAGATCCACGCTCCGACCATTGATCGAGAGAACAAGTCGCGCCCATACCGGTCGGTCCCAAACAAAAACACCGGTGCAGTAGATCCATCAGCAGCGCGAGCACCGAACAGGTGAATGTCGGTAGGAATGATGCCGAGCAAGCGGTACGAGTACCCATGAACAAACAGGCGAATGTAATATTTCTTACCTGGTACCTCGGTAAAAATAGGCTGATACGTATTTGGATCAAACGTACGCTTCAATGCGTACACGTACGGGTGAAACACTCCGTCACTAAAATGGATCTTGGACGGCGGGACGAACGGGTAGTTACGGAACTGGCGCGCATAGTAATACGGAGCGATAAATGATGCAAAGATCGCGATGAGAGAAAAGAATAATACAATCCCGGTGCCGATGTTTCCTATTCGATGCTTGCGGAAGCCACGCCATATCAACCCCCACTGTGAGGGACGTCTTTGTTCTTCAGCTTTATGCTTACCAAACATTATAGTTAGTTCCTCCCGTCTATCATTGGTAGCGGATGCGCGGGTCGACCCAGGCAAGCATGATATCAGCAAGTAGATTTCCCACTAACAGCAGGAAACTGAAGAACACGAGCCCGCCCATAGTAACATAGTTATCCTGGGCATTGAGTGATTGCCAATATGCGCGCTCCACCGTGGGAACGTTGAAGATAATTGCCACAACCAACGAACCCGACAACAATCCCGGCAACGACATACCGATCATGGTGACCAATGGATTAATTGCATTACGGACCGCATGTTTGTAGATGACGACATGCTCAGACAATCCCTTGGACCGCGCCGTTTGGATATACGGCATGGATAACGTATCAAGCAGCATCCCCCGCATGTACCGCATCAGCCCGGCCATTCCCGATGTGCCAATTACCAACCATATCGGCCACAGGTGCCACAGCAGGTTGAGGAATTTCCCCCACGACCACGGTGCTTCGATATACTGATTGCTGAACAACCCCCCGATCCCCAGCTCGGGTCCAACATGAAACACCGCTACCAACAGCCACAAAATGACGAGCGCAAAGAAAAAATTAGGGATTGACAGCCCTAAGAAACCGAAGAATGTAAACACATGGTCACTTGGTTTGTACTGATGGGTGGCAGAATAAATTCCAAGGGGAATCGCTGCCAACCACGTTAGGATCATCGTGCTCACGGAAATGATCAATGTCCACATCAACCGTCCCCCCATAAACAGGGTGTAAAACACCGGCATCCGCGTTTCAAACGAAAACCCGAAATCTCCTTTGGTGACGATCCGCGTCAGCCATATCCACCACTGCTGCATAAACGGCTTATCCAGTCCGTAACGGTGTGCGATCTCGTTAAACGTCTGCTGAGTGATATCTGGGTTCAGACGCGATCGTGTTAGGTAATCACCGGGCATCAACTGTAATACAGCGAACGACACAAGTGAAATAATTACAAGCAGCGGCAGCATATATAACGTACGGCGTATAATATAGCTCAACATTATTGGACCACCTATGAATTATATGGGGGCACGGATGTAAGCCGCGCCCCCATAATCAAGAAGTTGCTACTTCTTCATGTACACGATGTCGATCAAGCCACCCGCGACACCAGCAAGAGGACTCGTGCCCTGGGCATTGCCGACAAAGTTATAATACGCGTAGGTAAGCCGCTGGTTAACGGTGAAGATCAACCCAAGATCCTTCTCCGCAAACAGCTGCTGGTACTGCTTGTAGTATTCAAACGCTTTGTTGTTGTCGTACGTGCTTACCCCTTCGTTGAACAGCTGATCGATCTGTTTCTCGTAATCGAAGATATCGCCGCCCTTCTTGGGGTTAGCGGTGAAGTGCCAGAAGTGGAGACCGCCATTGGACTTGTACACGTTTGCGCCGCCGTTCGGCTCGTTACCCCCGGTGAGCCCGAGGACCACCGCTTCGTACCCTTTACCGAGCAGCTTTGTGACCAACGTGTTGAAATCGACCGGGTTAAACGTCGCTTCAATCCCGATCTTCTTCAGGTCTTCGGCGAACATCTGGCAGAACCCTTCCCGCACGGTGTTGCCGGAGTTCGTGTTTAGCTCGAACTTGACCGGGGTGCCATCCGGGAACTCACGGATCCCGTCGCCGTCTTTATCCACAATTCCACACTGGTCGAGCAGTGCCGCCGCCTTCTTCAGATCGTAGTCGTAGCGCACGGCGTTCTTCTCGGTGATCGGACCGCCGTAATAGTCGCGCCCGGCATAGAACGGGGACGGCATACTGACCGGGCTCCACTGCGGAATTGCCAAGCCGTTGTACAGGTTATCGATGATCGCCTGTTTATCGATGGCGTGTGCCATTGCCTGGCGGAACGCAAGTTTGCGGAACAGCGCCTTCAATTGTGGGTTAGAAGCGTCAAGGTCGAACGATACCCACAGGGTTCCGTACGTGGCGCCGCCGATAAGAACGGTGTACCCCTTGGTCGCTTCTTCTGGCTTCAACACCGGCACGTCGCTGGGGCGAATTCCCAGCGCGTAGATCTCGCCGTTGCGGAACTTGAGCAACGACACGTCCTGGCTCGCCACCACAAGATCGATCCACTTGTCGAAATACGGAAGCTGGACCCCGTTAGAATCGTAGTGGTAATAATAGGGATTGCGCACCATTACTACCTGCTGATCCGGCGTGAAGCTCTGCAGCAGGTAAGGACCAATGCCAACGATATCGGACGGCTTGGTATCCAGTCCCCACACACCGTTGAAGTTACCCGCGGGCACGTTTGGGTTGAGCTTATGCACTGTCTGTGCCAACACGTGCTTAGGCAAGATCTCCACACCCAACGAAGTAAGAATTGGGCGGAATATCATGGATAACGTGACTTTCACCGTGTAGTCATCGACCTTCTCCACCTTCGGGAATGAGCCATCGGGAAGGCGCAGAATGTCGCGGGTGTCGGTCTCGACATCTTTGTTGAAGTAGAGATCGTTAAACGTAAACACGACATCGTCAGCGGTGAATGGCTGACCGTCGGACCACTTTAACCCCTGGCGGAGATGGAATGTAATCGTCAGTCCGTCTTTGGAGATATCCCACGACTTGGCGAGTTCCGGCTCGAGCGCCCCGTTCATCGGGTTATCAGTTGTCAATCCCATGAACATCTTACTAGTATAGTCAGTGGTACTCGTCTCATGGGCTGTTACTGGGTTCCACTTCTTCGGGTTGGAAATGGTAGACGTGTACAACGTCCCGCCACGCACACCAGGCTGCAGCTCGGCGTACGGGGTTCCCGCTTTTCCAAGTGGGATTATCTTAGCGTCCTTGGGCATCGTCGTGTACCCCTGGGCGAACGCAATTATGCCCACGGATAAGACAAGCGCAAGAATTGTTGAAATTACTAATGCTTTCTTCATTAAATTACCTCCTTAAATTTAGGCACCAAACCGATGCGCCAGCGCGACCTCATAGGCATGAAGATACTCATCGCTCTTTGTACCGTAGTCGGCAAGTAGAGTATCCATCAACTGTTGCACAGTAAGATCGGAATCGATGAGTTTGGTCGCCAGGGCAACGCTGCCCGCTACCCGCAAGCCTTCACTCTTGCCGTTCTGGGCGAGATCAGCCAGCTCTGCCTGCGTCTTGGGATCAAACGACAGATAGAATCCAGCGAGCACTTCCCCAGCCGCGTACTCAAGTTCGGGACTGGCATTGCTAGTCGCGTCTTGCTCTAACTGCGCTGCCTTGAGGTGGGAACGAGTAACAAAGTAGTACGCCCTCGCCGCCGCCAGCCGCAGTTCATGCGTCTTACTCATATCCGCGGCCATCGCCTTGAGATCATCGGGCTTTTTGGCAATAAGATAGTTGATGAGAGGATTAATTGCCGCGGCACGGATCATCGCCGACTTATTGTTGGTAATGATCGTCATCAGTTCGTCTTCGGTCTTAGTACGATAGAGGATGGAAAGCGCGTCGCTTGCTGCGGTGCGCAGCCCTATTGTACGCCCACTCACCGCCAGGGCTTCGAG
Organism: uncultured Thermotogae bacterium; assembly: GCA_964540085.1. Taxonomy (GTDB): domain Bacteria; phylum Bipolaricaulota; class Bipolaricaulia; order UBA7950; family UBA9294; genus S016-54. The sequence continues at coordinate 6,055 of CAZILO010000032.1, read as the reverse complement.
ATCAGCAGCGGTCTTGGTTTGGGCATAACTTTTAGCAAGTGCCATCCCCGCCGCTGCACTGATCTGAGGGACAAGCTCGTTTGCCGCTATTGTTTCCAATTGCGCAACCGTGTACGCCCCCATGGTGACCAGTGAAAACAGTGCAACTACACTGGCTACAATCACCAGTGTGCGCATGCCGAATAATTTCATACTTTTACCTCCTTATTTATCGCTTGTAACCACTGTGTTGCTGAATTGATGAGCCAAGTCCGAATAGACACCACCTCCGATAAACGCCATTTGATCTAGTGAAGAGAGTCGGTTCATAAAATGATGATACCGGATACACCGCTACACTGTCAACCGCATTTAAGAAATGAGTTAATAATCGCGGTCCCGATTTGATCGCGTGTGAGCCCATACACGTCTTTAATTGCGAAATCAAGCGGCAAATACTGGTCGCGGGGGGAGGTAATCATCCACAGCCGTTGCAGTGAGCTGGGACCAAACGTGCGCAGCAAGTAGTCAACCATCAATCCTATTTCCACTTTTACAACTTCAGCATCGACAGCGTCCGCATCGGCTGATCCCAGCGGCACCCACTTCCCGTCACTTTGCAACTGACACCCCTGGGCAATGAGCAACTGCTCCGGTCGAGCCAGAGCGGCAGTCATTCCCATGCGAAGAGTAGCTGAGTACGTACGCGCGTTCCACGCGTACGCAGGAAGAACTTCCGCGATATCGGTGGCAACATCATCGGAATTCAGCAGATGTAAAACAGCACATTGATCCGCGGGGAATGAAATCAGTCCTTCGCCAACAGTAAGCGAAGCCGAGTCCGGATATAAGAAAACGGTCAGTCGCGGGGGAAGTTGAGCCTTGGTCAAAGCTAACTTTATGGTAATTGTACCGTATATTCCTTCCACGCGGGCGAGACCGGATTGAGCCATGGTTTCATTCGGGGCAATCACCCGAATACCCGCGCTCGTCGCTGTTTTCCACCCTGTATATAGCGTGATATATTCACCGAGCTGGGATTGAATCTCTCCGCCAGCGTGACGGGATATGGCGGACGCAGTCGCGATATCGTTTACCATAAGCGCGCACCGAGCGACAAGCAACTGGTCTTCGCCGCTCGTTGCCTTGCCCGCTTTATACCATGCCATTGCCGCACTGTACGCCGAATCCGGCGCTCCACTCGCCAACAAATAATAAATATGCCAGCGCTCATAATCAGGGGCGTCTGATCCCTGGTTGTCTGCGGTGCGGCGCCAATCAGCGCTAAGCGTTGTCAGTGGTTCGCCAGTAAGTTGGGTAAGAATGCGGTCGGTCAGGCCTGGCCCCCATATCCCGCGAATGGCGCCGATCCCGCCGTAGTGGGAGATGAGGTACTGCACCAATGCCGCTGATTCTAGTGCCAGAATGGAGTTTTCCTCTCCTCCTGGCGTAAGGTCGATTAAATTCCGAAACGCCGCCATCGACGCAATTGCCGCCGAGGAATACGGAGAGTCAAATTGATCATACAGGGAGCGGGGAAAATATCCTTCGGATTCCAGATTAACGAGCTGCGGCAAAGTTAAGAACAACCGGTCTGGTAACGCAGCGATAACCGCGTAGAAATCTCGTTTTGGTTGCGCAGAATAGAGGCGCATCCCCGTTTTTATCAGTAACGAATTACACCGTCCCCACCCGAATGCAAGCACTAACTCCGCCAACCGAAGACGTGGGTTCTCCCCCACCAGCAGGTCCAATGGCGCAGCGTAAGTAACGCGCGACGTAGCGCTCTTGCGACGGGCAATTGATCTTTGCATTTCCGCCAGTGACGGATGGACGAACACATCGATCGGATCAGGAATGGATGCAGGACTAACGTGAAGAAAGATCATGAGCTCCTGCAAATCGCGGTTCAGCGTTGCCGCCAGTTCAGAAGGGTCAAATTTGGACGAGGCAGGAAGGTCTTTGGGATACCAGATCACAATTCGGCCGCTTCGATACTGCACCAATCCGTGTGTTCCCGGAGTCAACGCCGGCTGCAGCCAATAGATCATGATGAGCGCTATAATTCCAGCTACCGCTGCCCCAAGCAGCAACCCTCCCAATACGGAAACACCTGGGAAATGGATAAACTTTTTGAACCCCTCGTGTAATCGCACGCTAAAATTATATCAGTTTTGTACTCGCTATCTCCACATCATTTTGAGTTTTGACAGAAACCAGCGATCTCGCTATACTAGCGGCGTGTTCGAACAGGGTTTGATGCACATCGCAGGAGAGTAGGAGGATGGCTATGGAGATCCTGAAGGTTGCATCTCGTTCAAACCCAAACTCGGTCGCGGGCGCGATCGCGGGCGCCCTGGAAAAGGACGGGGTCGTGGAGCTGCATGCGATCGGCGCCGGCGCGGTCAATCAAACCGTGAAGGCAATCGCAATCGCACGGCGGTTGATCGAAACAGGGGATTCCCCTCCAATTAAGGTGACTCCCGGGTTTGTCGAGCTTCATATCGCCGGAGAAGATAAGACCGGGATCCGGTTCATCGTCGAAAAGTAGCCCATCCTGAGTTCAATCAATGTCGTTAAAAAAGAAGGTTACCGATTGCATTGTCGCCGCGTGTGACGCGGTTGGATTGACGGGTGTTACGGTGGAAGTGACCGTTCCTGACCGCCCTGAGTTCGGCGATTTCTCCAGCAATATCGCCCTCGTCGGAGCGAAGATCGCTCGCACTTCCCCCCGCGACCTGGCAGCACGGCTAATTGCTGCCCTCAATACGGATTTGTTTACCAAAGTGGAGATCGCTGGGCCGGGATTTGTCAACTTGTTTCTGAAGCCGGAGGCGATTCAAACTGCTCTGCACGACGCGTTGGCAGCGGGTGCATCGTTCGGCCAGGTGGACGTTGGGGACGGTACGGCAGTGCAGATCGAGTTTGTCAGCTCCAATCCCACCGGCCCACTCACTGTGGGGCATGGCCGCCAGGCGGTCCTCGGCGACGTGCTCGCTTCCCTGTACGAGAATCGCGGGTACAACGTGACGCGGGAGTACTATTTCAATGATGCCGGCCATCAAATCGATCTCCTCGCAGAATCACTGTGGGTGCGCTATCGCGAGTTGTACGGCGAGAAGCACACCATCCCGGAAAACGGCTACCACGGTGATTACCTGATCGAGATCGCGCACGCCGTTAAAGCCGAGATTGGTGACCGCTATCCGCAGTTCGATGACCACGTGCGTGCGTTCTTCGCCCGGACAGCGGTGGCCCGCATCGAAGCGATGATCAAGGACGATCTCGCCCGGCTGGGGATCGAATTCGATGTATGGTTCAGCGAACGCACCTTACACCAGACCGGTGCGGTGACCGCGGCATTGGACGCGCTGCGGGCGGCAGGCGGAGTGTATGAGCGCGACGGCGCGGTGTGGCTGCGAGCCGAGGACAACGGTGGCGCAAAGGACTCCGTCCTCATCAAGAGGGACGGCACTCCCACCTACCTCATGGTGGACATCGCCTATCACCTCAACAAGCACGCGCGCGGGTTTGCCAAGGTGATCGACGTTCAGGGCTCGGACCATCAAGTGGAGCAGTCGTGCGTCAAAGCGGCACTGCGCATCCTTGGGATCCCCGACGACTTTCTATCCTACGCCGTACATCAGTTCGTGAGCATCAAGGAACGGGGGGAGAAAGCGCGGATGTCGACGCGTGCCGGCCGATTCGTCCTTCTGCGCGAATTGATCGATGCTGTTGGTGCTGATGTGGTGCGGTACTTCATGGTGGCGCGCAAGCCCCAGAGTCATCTCGAGTTCGACATGGACCTCGCCCGCGCCCAATCGTTGGATAATCCGGCGTATTACATTCAGTACGCCCACACCCGGATCGCGTCGATCTTCCGCAAGGCAAATCTCGATCTGAACTGGAGCACAGTCGATCTATCCCCGCTCACTGCCCGCCCTGAGCTCGACCTGATTGCCCGTATCGACCGGTTTCCTGAGGTTATCGACCAAGGGGCACGCGAGTTTGCTCCCCATCTCATTGCGGAATACGCCTTGGAGACAGCGCGGGCGTTCCATTCTTACTACGACGCATACCGAATCCTCGGGGAGGACGAACCGATAACGCACGCCCGGCTGGCGCTGCTCGCCGCGGTTAAAACGACACTCGGACGCGCACTATCCATCCTGGGAATGTCGGCACCGGAGGTGATGTAATGGCGTGGTTTGACCGATTGCGCAAGGGATTAAAACGAACGCGGGCCGGGCTTGCGGACTCAATCGGCGGGATCATCCGGCGGGGAAAGTTCGGACCGGCAGAGCTGGAAGAGCTAGAGGAAGCACTGATCGCTGCCGATGTTGGTGCGCGAACCGCCGCTGCAGTGGTGGAGGATCTGCGGGAACGGGCCCGTCAAGCAGGTGGCGTCACCGATCTCGCGACGTTATTGCAGGACGAGATCAAGGCACGGTTGGTCGGATCGGAACGTACCATCACGCTGCGCTCGGATTCCGAGCCCACGGTCATCCTCGTTGCCGGAGTGAACGGATCGGGCAAGACAACGACGGTCGCCAAGATCGCCGCTCGCCTGCGCGCGGAGCACCCGAAAATTCCGCTCACGTTCGCTGCTGCCGACACGTTCCGTGCTGCCGCGATTGAGCAGCTCGAAGTGTGGGCCAACCGCGTGGGAGCGGACTTGGTCAAGCACCGTATCGGCGCCGACCCGGCGGCGGTCGTGTTCGACGCCCTCGACCACGCCCACAAGCAACCGGGCGGAGTGGTGCTCATCGATACCGCTGGTCGTCTCCACACCAAGCACAACCTCATGGAGGAACTGAAAAAAATCGATCGCACGGTGGAGAAAAAGCTCGGCCGTCCAGCGGACGAACGCCTGCTCGTACTCGATGCCACCACCGGCCAGAATGGGATCTCGCAGGCGCGGCTGTTCAACGACGCCATCGATCTCACCGGCCTTGTGGTCACCAAGCTCGATGGAACCGCAAAGGGCGGGGTTGTCCTCGCCATTTGGGAGGAACTTAAACTCCCGATTTTGTACATCGGCGTTGGGGAACAGAAGGAGGATTTACACGAGTTCGCCGCCGATCAGTTCGCCACCGCCCTGGTTGCCGGGTAGAATCGAACGGTTGCGGAGGTAACCGATCGGGTAATTGGAGATTAAACGACTAAAATAAATCGTCGAACCGCTCGGTTGCGAAAACGCTAAATTTGTGGAGGTACAGTCACGTGAAAAAGTATGTGTATTTTTTCAGCAAAGGAAAAAGTGAAGGCAGTGCGAAGATGAAGGATCTTCTCGGTGGAAAGGGGGCAAACCTGGCCGAGATGGCCGGGCTCGGAATCCCGGTTCCACCCGGGTTTACCATCTCCACTGAAGTGTGTCGTTACTATCAGGAGCACAACGGGGAATACCCCGCCGGATTAAAGGAAGCGGTCGAAGAAAACTTACATCGGTTAGAGGCGGAAACCGGCATGAAATTCGGCGACCCGAACAACCCACTGCTCGTATCGGTCCGATCGGGGGCAGCGGTCTCGATGCCTGGGATGATGGACACAGTGCTCAACCTTGGGTTGAATGACACCACCGTGCAGGGGCTTGCCAACCGCACCGGAAACGAGCGGTTTGCCTACGATGCTTATCGCCGCCTCGTGCAGATGTACGGTGATGTCGTGCTCGGCCTCAAGCCGGAGTCGGAACGGGAGCTCGATCCGTTCGAACAAATCATCGACGCCCTCAAGAAAAAGCGCGGTGTCGAACTGGATACCGACCTCACCGCCAACGATCTCAAGGAGCTGGTCGAGTCGTTCAAGCAGGTGATTAAAGACAAGCTCGGCGTCGAGTTTCCTCAGGACCCCAATGAGCAACTGTGGGGAGCGATCGGCGCGGTGTTCGGATCGTGGAACAACCCGCGGGCAATTAAATACCGCGAGATCAACCACATCACCGGCCTGTTGGGAACGGCGGTAAACGTGCAGGCGATGGTGTTCGGCAACATGGGCGAGAACTCGGGCACCGGGGTCGCGTTTACGCGCAACCCGGCGACCGGGGAGAACGTGTTCTACGGCGAGTATCTGCTGAACG
>CAZILO010000031.1:0-10883 GCA_964540085.1 uncultured Thermotogae bacterium | reverse complement strand
ATAGAGCACCGGTCTTCGGAACCGGGGGTTGGGGGTTCAAGTCCCTTCGGGCGTAGAACCCACGGTGTGTGAGTTAAGGAAGCGAATGGAGATATACGTATGACACGGGTCGTGCTGGTAACCGGAGCCTCATCCGGAATCGGACGGGCGTGTGCTGTGCAGTTGGCAATAGACGGCGACCACGTGTATGGGACGAGTCGCCGTGTTGCTGTGGATGCCCCACCCGGAGTGACAATGCTTCCCATGGATGTCACTGATGAGGAATCGATTGCCGCCGGCGTGGCGCGCATCCTCAACACCGACGGACGGATCGACGTCGTAATAAACAACGCCGGGACCGGGATCGGCGGGGCGATTGAGGATACCACGATCGCGGACGCGAAAGCGTTGTTCGACACGAATTTCTTCGGTGCATTGCGGGTGTGCCACGCCGTGCTCCCCACGATGCGTGCTCAGCAAGCGGGCACCATCATCAATATCTCGTCACTCGCCGGGCGGATCGGACTTCCGTTTCAGGGCATGTACAGCGCCACCAAGTTTGCTCTTGAAGGCCTGACCGAGGCGTTACGTATGGAGGTGCGACCGTTTGGGATCCGGGTCGTATTGATCGAGCCTGGCGACTTTCGCACCGGGTTCACCTCTAATCGTCGGCTCACGGCGCCCCCTGATTCTCCGTATCAGGAACGAATGCAGCGCGCGCTCCACGTGGCGGAAGCGGATGAGATGAACGGGGCGGAGCCGGAAATGGTCGCTCGGCTGGTGGAGCGCATTCTCCGGACGCCGTCACCGCGGGTGCGGTACACAGTGGGCGGCGCCAGCCAGCGGATGGCGGCTGGGTTGAAGCGTGTGTTTCCAAGCCGTGTGTTTGAGTGGGGACTGCGTCACTACTACCGGATTCAGCACTAGTTTGCGGATAGGCGTTTCCCGCACTAAAATGAGGTTCTCATGACCAATTTACACGCAACGACAATACTTGCCATTCGCTCCGAACAACAGCGCCGGGCGGTGATCGCGTGCGACGGACAGGCGACGCTGGAAACAACGGTGATTAAATCGAACACCAGGAAAGTCCATCGGCTGTTCAATGACAAGGTGCTCGTCGGGTTCGCCGGGGCGACGGCGGATTGCCTTGCCCTGCTCGATAAATTTGACGGCAAGCTCGCCAAGTATGACGGCCGCCTACGGCGGTCGGCGGTGGAACTTACAAAGGAATGGCGCACTGACCGTGTACTTCGCCATCTGGAAGCGGTGTTGGTGGCGGCAAGTTCCGAGGGAATCCTCATGATCTCCGGTGCCGGTGACGTGCTCGAACCGGACGAAGGGGTAATCGGAATCGGCTCCGGCGGTGCGTACGCCCTCGCGGCGGCGCGGGCATTTCTGTCGGTAGGAGGGATCCCGCTGCCCGAGGTGGCAGAACGGTCGCTCAAAATCGCAGCCGCGATCGATATCTACACCAACGACAACATCACCGTAGAAGAGGTGACGTGGTAATGAGTGGAATCGTGGAGATCAGGGACGCCGGTCCGGCTGGGCTCACCCCACGCCAAATCGTGGCTGAGCTCGACAAGTATATCGTTGGCCAGGCGGCGGCGAAGAAGTCAGTGGCGATTGCGCTGCGCAACCGCATGCGGCGTCAGCTTGTGCGTGGTGAGATCCGCGACGAGATTAAGCCGAAGAACATCCTGATGATCGGTCCAACCGGAGTGGGGAAGACAGAGATCTCACGCCGCCTCGCGCGCCTCACCGACTGCCCGTTTGTCAAGGTGGAAGCGACCAAGTTCACCGAGGTCGGGTACGTGGGGCGAGATGTGGAATCGATGGTGCGCGACCTGGTGGAGATCGCGATCGAAATGGTGCGCGAGCAAGAAGTGATACGGGTGGAGGACGACGCCGCCCGCCTTGTGGACGAAGAGCTGCTGAACGCCCTGTTACCGCTGTCCGAGGATACCACCGATCCCGAGCGCCAGGAGAGTGCGCGCAAGACGCGGGAGAAGCTGCGCCGCAAGCTCATGGCAGGTGAGTTGGAGGAACGCGTGGTGGAGATCACAGTCGAGGAGCAGGTCATGCCCCAGATCGAGGTGTTCTCCCAAGATGGAGCAGATCAGATGGGAGTTGACATGGGTGACGTCCTGTCCGGGCTGTTTCCCCCGACCCGCAAGCGCCGCAAGCTGAGCATCAAAGACGCTCGTCCGATTCTGTTCGATCAGGCCCTTGACCACCTCATCAACATGGAAGACGTGCGCCAACGCGGGTTGGACCTCGCTGAGGACATGGGAATTATCTTTATTGATGAGATCGACAAAATCGCCGCTGGCGGCCGGGAAGAGACCGGTGGACCGGGTGTCTCCCGTCAGGGGGTGCAACGCGACCTGCTGCCGCTGCTTGAGGGGACGACCGTGCGCACCCGCTATGGCACGGTGTCGACGGAGAATATCTTGTTCATCGCGGCCGGCGCGTTCAACATGTCAAAGCCATCCGACCTCATCCCTGAGTTGCAGGGGCGGCTCCCGATCCGTGTCGAGCTCGACAACCTCACTGCTGATGACTTCAAGCGGATCCTACGTGAACCGAAGGACGCACTCGTCAAACAGTATCAAGCCCTGCTCGGCGTGGAAGGGATCAGCCTTGAATTCAGCGACGACGCGATAGACGAGATCGCAGAGATTGCTTATGAACTTAACCAGACGACTGAGAACATCGGCGCCCGCCGGCTGTCCACCGTGATGGAGCGGCTGATGGAGGATGTTTCGTTCACCGCTGATGAACACGCTGGCGAAACGATCCGCATCGATCGCGACTACGTGCTCAAGCGCCTATCCGGTATTGTTGAGGATCCCGATCTTTCTCGCTACATCCTGTGAACCTATTTTAACTTGACAATAGAGACGTTTCTTGGTTATGCTTGCTAATTACGATGCGACAGGGGTCAGAAAAGAATAATGCGATTCAACGAGAATTAGAGAGATTGCATGCAATTCTGGATTCCATCGATGCGATCATTTACGTCGCTGACCCCGATACCTACGAAATTCTCTACATCAACAAATTCTTCCGTGACATGCTCGGGAAAGACCCGACTGGGAAGCTGTGCTACGAGGAGTTTCAGGGGAAGACCGCGCCGTGCGAGTTTTGCACCAATCCGATAATCCGTGCCAACAAAAATGAGCCGTACCGGTGGGATTATCACAATCCCGTCGTTGATCGTGACTATCACCTTGTCGATCGCATCATCACTTGGCCCGATGGCCGCGACGTTCGTCTCGAAGTGGCGGTCGATATCACCGATCGCAAAAAGGTTATGGATGAGGTGCAGGAACGGGAGGAACTCTACCAGGCGTTATTTGAGCAACTGAGCGACGCCCTATTTCTGGAGGATCTCGACGGCCACATCATCGAAGCAAACGAAAGCGCGTGTCGGCTCCTTGGCTACTCGCGGGAGGAGATCGTTCGCCTTTCCGTCGCCGATCTCATTCCGGACGGAGCAAAGCGATTTAACCCTGAGGTCATCGATCAGAAAACGCGTACTGGGAAGTCCGTCGAGACCGTTAATCGCCGCAAAGACGGAACGGTTATCCCGATAGAGCTCCGGGGGAGGATCATCGATCTTCAGGGCTCCCCACACATGATTATCAGCGCTCGCGACATCAGCGACCGCATGCGTGCCAGAACGGTGGAGCAGGTTTTGCAACGAATCACCGCTGCTGCTAATGCTGCTAGTGGGCTTGAAAGCTTATTTCCCACGATTAAAGATATCCTGAGTGCCGTAATGGACACCACCAATTTCAGTGTTGCTCTGTACGACCGCGAGACGGATACCATCACCGTGCCGTACATGACCGACGAGAGGGACACCTTTCGCTCATTTGCCGCCGCCAACACACCGACTGCATACGTTATCAGGAACAATCGCCCCCTCCTCCTCACGGCGGAAAACCGCCCCACGCTGACAGCGGAGCTGGGGATAGAATCAGTGGGGGCTATCTCCAAGGCATGGCTTGGGGTTCCACTGCGCCTGGAGGATCAGGTGATCGGTGCGGTTATTGTACAAAGCTACACTGATCCTAACAGTTATGGAGAAGAAGACATCGTTCTTCTGGAAGCCGCTTCCGGCCAAATTTCGATGGCAATCGTGCGTGAACAAGCCAAGGCAGAGTTGGAAGAGAGCGAGTCGCGCTACCGCAGCATCTTTTCCTCTACGATCGATGCCATCCTGCTGTTCGACGCGACGGGGACGATTGTCGATGCCAATCCGGCTGCCTACCAAATGTACGGATATGCATCCGGTGAGCTAGTCGGGTTGTCGGCGGAGAGAATCGTTCACCCCGATTACTACCACGGATTCACGAATTTTAAACGTAAAATCAAGGAGGGTGGCGCGTTCGCCGCTGATTCCCTCAATTTGCGCAAAGACGGTACGGTGTTTCCGGTGGAGGTGCGAGGGACTGGGCTGCTCTACCAAGGTGAACTTCACTACCTGTCGATCACTCGTGACATTTCCGATCGGGTAGCGGCAGAACAGGAATTGGCCCGCGCGCGGGAGAAAATCGAACGACTACATGAGATTGCACATCAATTGGAAAGCTGTGATCAGGAGGAAGATGTCTACCGCATCACGGTGGAATCGGCGGAGAAGATCCTCGATTTCTCGTTGTGCACGCTGGACATTGTTGAGGGAGACCAATTAGTGGCTAAGGCGACATCGAGCGGACTTCCACCGGAGGCGAGCCGGTCTGCATCGCTGTCGGAAGAGTCACTTGCCACCAAGACATTTCATACCGGGAAGACATACGTGATCGGGTCCCCGGCCGATGATCCCGCGACGCGGCCGACGCGGACGGAGTTTCGTTCCGGGATCAGCGCCCCGATTGGGAAGTTCGGGGTGTTCCAAGTGGCATCAACCGTGAAAAATGCGTTTGCCCCTGAAGACGTCCGCCTTCTCGAATTGCTGCTTGGACACACTGCTCAAGCGATCGCACGCATCCGCCTCCAGCGACAACTGCGCGACCAAGCGATCCACGATCCGCTCACCGGCGTGTACAACCGGCGTTACTTCACCGAGGTAGTGGAACAAGAGATAGCGCGGTCAAAACGATACGTTCATCCCCTCGGGTTTTTGATGATAGATATCGATCATTTCAAGATGATCAACGATCGCTTTGGCCATCAAATGGGGGATCGGGTACTGCAGGCGGTGGCCGAATTACTGCAGAGCCAAGTGCGGGATACGGATCTCGTCGTGCGCTACGGCGGCGATGAGTTTCTTGTGATGCTTATCGAGACGAATGGCGAAACCGACACCGTAAAACAACGTATTCACAACGCCGTGGCAAAAAGGAATGAAACCAACGAATTGATACCGTTCTCCGTCACTCTGTCCATCGGATCGGCGCATTGGGACCCCACATCCAAGAAACCGATTGAGCTCATCCTTGCTGAGGCCGACCGCCGTATGTATGCGGAGAAGACGGGCTAATCGCGCGTCGTTACAGCCGGCGTTGCGCCACCACCATATCGATTCGGTCGGACAGATCCTCTGCTCGGTCAGAAATTTCCACTAACTCCTCGATCAGCCCGTACAGCTGCAGCTTCCAAGCAAGATCCAGCTCCATCTTGAAGATCGTTTTCACCGCGTCACGCTCGATGCGATCAACCTCGCTTTCCTTGATCTCAATCTGCTTGGTATGCTCAGTGGTTGCGTTCATGTCCTCAAACAAGGAGTGCATGGCCAAGCTGACTTCGGTCGCAATCGTCGCCGTTGTTGCGGCGATATCCCGAATAAACGGTTTTACGCCCTCGGGGATGTCCACCTGCTGCAACAGGAGGTAATCGAGTGTCTCCTCACCCGCATTGGCTAGCTTGTCCACTTGTTCAATCACTTCGAGGGTATCTCGCCGGGACGAAGCGAGGAGTGCCCCGCCGATCAACGCTGACTCCACCTCGCGACGCACGTCGTCGGCTTGTCCCTCGGAGGTATGCGTGGCCAATGCAAATTCTCCTGCCTTGTCCATGTTGCCGTCAAGGTAGGCGGCCAGTGCTTCCTGATAATGCCCCAGACATTCTTCCACCTTCTCTAGGTGTTTCAGCACCATGTCCTCAATTCGTTTTTGCTTTTTCCACAACACGCTTATCCCTCCTATTTGCGGCTTAGGTTAGCGCGGACGTGCCTCGACGTCAAACGCATCCTCCTGAACGTGATGACAATCGCCGGAATGGATGCGGTGCACTCCCGTACGCGTTTGTACGAGGAGCCGTCCCCTTTGGTCGATTCCAAGCGCGCGGCCGCGGATTTCCTTGGGACCGACGGAGATGATGACCTGTTTGCCAATCGTGACGCATAGGTCACGATAACGTGCGGCGATGGCGTCATCTGCAACCAATGCAACGAGTTTATCGCTGATTATGCTAAGCAACTCCTCCGGTTGCGGAACAGCCACCCCCGCGGCACGGACGCTCGTCGCGTTTGGGTACGGGATCTTATCCAAGTTCACTCCAATTCCAAGGATCATCTTTTCAGGGCCGCTTTCAATCAGAATTCCGGCGATCTTCTTGCCGCGCACTGTAACGTCATTTGGCCATTTAAGCCGAGCATCAATCCCGTATGCGGATAGGGCCTCCGCGACCGCAACCCCGGCACGCAACGGCAGAAGCGGATCAGGAGCAACGATGATCGAAGCATACAGTCCCCCCGGCGGAGAGATCCACTCCCGCCCATAACGGCCATACCCCGCGGTCTGAGCGTGAGCGATGATAATTGTGCCCACCGGAAGCTCACGGGCGACGCGCTGGGTGGAATCAACTGTGTCGTAGCGGATAAGGCGCAATTTACGCCCGCGGATGGACCACAAACGTGTCTCCACCATGTTCGATCTCCGCCGTGGCATTATCGTGTGGGAGCCGCATCTGCACGTTCGCCACCTCCATACGGAGATTACCCTGCCGGGTACTCGTTCGCAACAGTATGCGCCCAATTCCTTGCACTGATAATTCATTGCGGCTAGGATCTCGTAATTGCAGGAAGGGAGGCAGAATGCGTAGGCACTTTTTAACGTCGGAATCGGTCACCGAGGGCCATCCGGACAAGATCGCCGATCGGATTTCGGATGCCGTTCTCGACGCGATCCTCGCTGAGGACAACAGCGCACACGTGGCGTGCGAGACGTTTCTCACCACTGGACTTGTGCTCGTCGGTGGGGAGATCTCGACCGAGACGTACGTCGACATCGACCGCATTGCACGGCGGGTGATCAAGGAGGTCGGCTATCATCAACCCGACTACGGATTTAACTACCGCGATTGCGCGGTGATCTCCACGATTCACTCCCAGTCCCCCGACATCGCCGCCGCGGTGGAGAAGGCAAAGGAGGCCCGTAACGGTGCGGCCAAGAATGGTTACGACAAAATTGGGGCCGGTGACCAGGGGATCTTGTATGGGTACGCCTGCACTGGAACCCCCGAATTGATGCCCCTTCCGATTACTCTTGCCCACAAGCTCACCAAACGCCTTGCCGCGGTGCGTAAGGATGGGACTCTGCCTTACTTGCGGCCAGATGGAAAATCACAAGTGACGATCGAGTATGAGAATTCGCGGCCAGTGCGGGCGAAAGCGGTGTTAATCGCCGCTCAGCATGACCCTGATATTGACCCGAAAGCGATGCGTGAAGAGGTGATCGCGTCCGTGATCCGCCCAGTGATGGAAAAGTGGATCGATGATCAGACCGAACTTCTCGTCAATTCCTCCGGCAGATTTGTGATTGGTGGGCCGGCGGCTGATACCGGGCTCACCGGCCGCAAGATCATTGTCGACACTTACGGTGGGTATGGATCGCATGGCGGCGGAGCGTTCTCCGGTAAGGACCCCACTAAGGTCGACCGTTCTGGCTCGTATATGGCGCGGTATATCGCGAAGAATATCGTCGCTGCCGGACTCGCCCGCGAGGTGGAAATCCAGATCGCCTACGCTATCGGCCGCGCCGCACCGCTCGCAGTGAACATCGACACCTACGATACCGGAATCTACCCGGATGATGTGCTGCACGCAGCGGTCGTCAAGGTATTTGATTTACGCCCCGGCGCGATTATTGACCGGCTTAACCTTCTGCGTCCGATGTACGAACCATTCTCGTGTTACGGTCACTTTGGCCGCATTGAGCTTGATCCACCGTGGGAGCGGACCGACCGCGCTGCGGAGTTGGAAGCAGCCTTGCCGCGGAAGGGAATAATCGCTTAACCGTCAAGCTCGATGGTGCTTACCCCGGGGAGCGCAGCGATCTTCTCCAGAACCGGCGTGAGATCTTCATCTTCCCGCAAGTGAAGCTGGAACCGTAATGTGACCTGCGCCGTCGTTCGGTTCCACCCCCACCCGACTGTGTGGGCGCGAATTCCCGCCTCCCGCAATCGGGCGTGGGTGGCGTCGCATACAGACCCCCGTGCCGCCGCGGACACCACTATGGTTAGCATACGGGCGACGTTGCTCGTTATCCGGTGTTCGAGATAGTCAACCGCTTCCAATACGATCAACCCGAGGGCGGTACCGCCGGTTGCCAGAATCCATAGCCCCTCGCCAGCGAGGATCCCAACCGTGGCCACGAACCATACGGATGCAGCAGTGGTGAGGCCGCGCACCCAGTTCTCACCCCGCATGATCGTGCCCGCACCGAGAAACCCGATCCCGGTAATAATCCCAGCGGCGAGACGGGCGGAATCGATTCCGGCAAGCGCGGTGGCACTCACCATGGCGAGAGCGGCACCGCTTCCTACCAGGATGTGGGTCCGCAGCCCGGCGGGGCGGCCGTGAAACTCCCGTTCTACCCCGATCACGCCCGACAGTCCGGCGGCGATGAGAACCCGACCTAGAAGATCAAGTTCGACCATTCCACCTCCTACAGCAACGCCCGTGTTTCGATTTTCTCCGTGATAAATGCGACCACATCCGACAACGGCTTCGCGCCGAGGTCTTCCTCGGAACGCAGCCGGAGTGCCACCGTGCCAGCATCGCGCTCGCGTGGGCCGACGACGAGCATGTACGGGATCTTCTGCAATTGCGCCTGGCGGATCATGTAGTTCAGGGTGCGGCTGCGGTCGGTCCACTCTTCGGCCCTGATCCCGGCCGCGGTGAGGGTGGTACGCACCTCGCGGGCGTAGTCAGTGACGGCGTCGTTCACCGGGAGGATGACCGCCTGTACCGGAGCGAGCCACACCGGGAACGCGCCGGCGTAGTGTTCGATCAGAATTCCGAAGAACCGTTCGAGCGAGCCAAGGAGAGCACGGTGAACCATGTACGGCCGGTGTTCCTTTCCGTCCTCGCCGACGTAGGTCATGTCGAACCGCTCCGGCAGGTTGAAGTCAAATTGAATTGTGGACAGCTGCCAACTGCGCCCGAGACTGTCGTGTACGTCGATATCGATCTTCGGGCCGTAAAATGCACCCTCACCCGGTTTCACCGAATAGTCAACTCCGCACGCCTCTACCGCCCGGCGCAGTGATTCGGTCGCCCGATCCCAGTCAGCTGGGTCGCCGACGTATTTGTCCGGCCGCGTGGACAGATGGGCAGCAATATCGGTGAACCCGAACGCTTCCAGCATGCGGATCGAGAATCGCAGCACCTCCTCGATCTCATCCTCAATTTTCTCCGGCGGACAGATGATGTGGGCGTCGTCCTGGGTGAACCCGCGCACGCGCAGGAGTCCGTGCAGAACGCCGCTGCGCTCGTAACGGTATACGGTCCCCAGTTCAGCGAACCGCATCGGTAGATCGCGGTAAGAGCGAGTCGCGCTCTTGTAAATCATAATGTGGAACGGGCAGTTCATCGGTTTGATGAAGTACTCCTGGCCCTCGATGTCCATCGGGGCGTACATTGCCTCGCGATAGAAGTCGAGGTGGCCGCTGCGCTCCCACAGCCCGGCGCGGCCGATGTGCGGGGTGTACACAAGCTCGTATCCTGACTTGTAGTGTTCGTCCTTCCAGAACGTCTCAATCACGTGGCGGATACGTGCCCCCTTGGGATGCCACAGTGCGAGACCGGGCCCGACCTCATCGGACATTGAATACAAGTCGAGTTCACGCCCGAGCTTGCGGTGGTCGCGTGCCTTCGCCTCTTCCACCTGCGTGAGGTAGGCGTCGAGTTCCTTCTGCGTGAAGAACGCGGTGCCGTAGATGCGCTGCAGCATCGGCGCGGTCGGATCTCCGTGCCAGTACGCGCCGGCAACTCCGGTCAGCTTAAAGTACTTGGCACGGCCGGTGGACTGCAGGTGCGGGCCACGACACAGGTCAACGAACTCTCCCTGCTGATACAGCGTTACTGTTTCCGTTTCGATGTCCTCGAGGATTTCGAGCTTCAATTCCTCCCCCCTCATTGCGAGGAGGCCGCGTGCCTCGTCCTTCGACACCTCCATCCGCTCGATCGGGATGTCAGCGGCGACGATCTTGTGCATCTCGGCTTCGATCCGGGCGAGATCGTCGGGAGTGAATGTATCCTCCAATTTAAAATCGTAATAAAACCCGGTCTCAATCGCCGGGCCGATTCCAAGCAGTGCTTGCGGGAACAATCTCTTCACCGCTTGGGCCATGATGTGCGTCGTCGTGTGGCGCAGGACCTCCAGTGCCTGTGGAGAACCCGGCGTGACGAGCGTGAGTGTGCAGTCCTCACTGAGTGGCTCACGCAGATCGCGCAGATTTCCATCGACGTACGCGCACACCGCGTCGTTGGCAAGACGCGGGCCGATCGCTTCAGCGACCGCGAGAATCGAGATACCGGGCTCGAACTCGCGTGTCGACCCATCCGGCAAAGAGACATGGATCATGGTAACTCCTCCTTCGTAGAATAATGGCTCATGTTAACCCGAACCAGGGCGAGGGGACAAGGCATAGTGCGGTCTCCAGGTTAT
>CAZILO010000030.1:0-10942 GCA_964540085.1 uncultured Thermotogae bacterium | reverse complement strand
ACACCGCGACTAACACCCCCAAGTGCAGCAAAAACGGGCGGTTGACCGACGCCACTCCAAGGAACAGATATGGAACCGATGCTTCGATTCCCCCGACCGGGCACACTTTGCAGAACATCGTATCGGCGAACGCCCACGCCGCAATAATCGTCCCAATGAGAACGGCATACTTGGAGTAGGATGCGATCCCGTTGATGCGCACTTTGCGAAACGACAGCAGGTCGTTCAGGGTTCCGAACGGACAGAACCAGCTGCAGAATCCACGTCCGGCGACGAGCCCGTAGGCGACGATCGTTGCCACCCAGAAATAGGGCACGGTCCCGTAGATCACGAGATTCTGCGCCAACCCAATCGGGCAGATGGTAACCGCGAGCGGGCACGCGTAGCAGTGCAGCCCGGGGAAGATAATGTGCGTCATTCCAATTCCGGTAAACCCGAAAAAACTCAACAGAAGTCCGAATCCCTGACTGATGCGGCGCATCAACGACAGCCGCAGGTTCATTTCCCCACCCCCAGCAGTTGCAGTAGTCGCGGCTCCAGATCGCGAATCCCGAAGATAACGACACCGGTGTCCGTCCGTAGGATTGCCGGGACGATCGTGCGATTGTTGCGGATCACTCCCGCCTGGGCGGCACGGGCACGGTCAACGCTTACATCGACGAACGTGTACTTGATGTGGGGGTTAACCGCGGCTGCATCCTTTACCATTGCCTCGGCGTACGGGCATGTGTGACACCACGGTGCGTAGAACACGACGAGATTGACGTCGGAAGCAACTTGCGCCAGCGCGGCGCGCGCCGCCGTGGACAGCTGGGGCGCGGAGTGCTGTACCGCCTCGATCCCGACGCATGACGTGCATAACACGGATGCTATTCCCTGCGCCTGTTCAGGCTGTCCCAGCTTGATTCCGTACACAAACCCACTGACTACAAACAGCAACAACACAAAGTAGAGCGGAGCTCTGACTCCATACGCCCACAGGCCAATTCCCACTCCGAGAAGGACGAGACCAATCGCCGGAATCACCCACGGCGGCAATGCGGCTGTTTTTGCGGTCTGCACCGGACCGGTGAGTTCCGCTTCGACTTGCACCGGGATGGGCAGCGAATCCTCAAGCTGAAAGCAATTGGTCGCCGTGCAATATGTGTAGAGAACCGCGGCCGTAATCGTGTATTTGCCCGGATGGAGGTCGGTAGCGGCAGTAACGGAAAATGTTAGCTTTCCTTTCGTGAACGGAGCGATCTTGGCGATAGTCCCCGTTTTCGGGGTCACAGACAGACCGGGTGGAATCGTAAACGATACTTCAACGTCGTCGGCAGTGTACGCCGCACCGCTGGTGGCAACAACCTGGAACTGTACCGTCCGCCCAGGAGCGAGATACACGGTGGCCGGCGCCACGGAAAATGTAAGCACCGGTGTCTGACCAAGCGCGGTTACACTGATCACTGCCAAGACCAGTACCGCGAGCGCTAACTTCGCCACACTACTCCCTTCTCAGTTCGTCGCTGCAACTGCCTCTTTCACCGCACTATACAATGCATCACCACGCAACCCCTTGGCGATGATCTTCCCATCTCTGCCGATGAGGTAGGTCATTGGGATTGCCGTTATCCTGTAGAGTTCAGCAATATGACCGGATGCGCCGTCGTAAATCTGGGGGTAGTCGAGCTTGTACTGGCTAACCGCAGCGGTAAACGCGTCATGGGTGCGGTCGAGGTTGATCCCAAGAACAACAAGGCCGTTATCGCGGTTCTGATCAGCAAGTGTTTTCACATGCGGCAGCTCAGCGACGCACGGTGCACACCAGCTCGCCCAAAAATCAAGAACCACGATCTTTCCCTTGAGAGCAGACAGCGATATCTCAGTGCCAGTGGTTGTCGTCCCCGAGAAATCGGGTGCCACGGCCCCAACTGCGAGTGACGGCTTGAACGGGACCCATTTGGCACTCTTCTCAACCACAATGTGGGCACCATCCGCACTCACGGATTTAACGGCGTACACTGCCTTGTTCCCAAGGTTAAACGGGGAAGCCAGTGTAAACCGCTCATTTGAATCGCGGGTGGTGAGAAGTTTCCCGTCCTGGTTGATGTCGATGAACAATGTACCGTGGTTGAGGTCGTCGTAACGTCCGTTTGTATTTTCATCGATAACAGCGATTTTATACGTTTTCCCATTCAGGGTAATCGTGCCGGTGCGGTAGCAATCGCGCGCGTACACAAGCACACTCGGGTATCCCGGATCCCAAATCGCGAACAAATTGTACGGTTCCCGCCCGCTCGTGTACGACACATCCACGGAAAACTCGGCAACACGTTGTCCGGATGGAAAGGTTGATGTCCACGGAATCAGAGTAAACGGCGCGTTGGAATCATGCTGTACGTACAGGGCTACCGCATCCTTGCTCTGCACGAGAAACACTGGGAACCCCTGTCCATTGAGTGGTATCACTCCGTAACCCGGATTGCCGGATGCGCCTGCCGGAAGCGTGACGTTCGCCGGCGGGGAGACCAACTGAATCGCCTGTGGCATGAACAACGGTGTGAGATCAAGGATGGAATTGACATATTGCAGATCGGCAGTTGCAGCTAGCCCCACAGCCCCGATAACGGCCACGATTACCACGGTAATTAATACAGTTTTCATTAACGATTTCCTCCACTAAGCACTGCGCGCAACCGCGCGATTGTGATATCCTGTCCGACAAGAGCAATCGTCTCAAACAGGCCTGGCCCAACTTTCCGGCCGGTTATGGCCATCCGACACGCGTGCCCCACTTCCTTCAGCTTTGCCCCATGGGCAGCGAGTGCCGCCCGCATCGCGTGCTCCACCGCATCGGGAGTAAAGTCAGGCAGTGCGGAAAACGCGTCGATTAACGCTGCGATCAGTTCCCGCTGGCGATCAGTCAGCTCAATCTCCTCCTCGCGATCAAGCGGGACGGGAAACACAATCTCGATGACGTTGGCAAGATCAACCAGCGTTTTACAGCGATGACGGAGTACTTCCACCGCCTGAACGAGCCGGTCACGATCGATCTTGTTCCACATCGCATCGGTAATCTTGCCCGCAGCACGCACAAACGGAGCCACCAGCTCCACAAGTCGTGTTGGATCGGCGGCTTTCATATGTTGTTGGTTCAGCCAATGCAGCTTTTCGTCGTCGAACACTGCCGCTGATTTCCCGATGTGTTCAAGCGAAAATAGTTCAATCAGCTCGTCACGGGTGAAAAATTCCTGATCCCCATGCGACCAGCCAAGCCGGGCGAGAAAATTAACGAGCGCCTCGGGAAGGAACCCGCGCTGACGGTACTCGAGAACAGATGTCACCCCGTGCCGCTTGGAGAGCCGGGTACGGTCCGGCCCAAGGATCATCGGGAGATGAACGAAGTGCGGAAGTGACCGCCCGAGCGCACGGTAAAGGAGAATCTGTTTGGGAGTGTTGTTCAGATGATCGTCACCGCGGATCACGTGCGTGATCCCCATATCGGCGTCGTCCACCACCACCACGAAGTTGTACACGAAACTCCCATCGGAGCGGCGGATGACGAAGTCCTTGAGCTGTGAGTTCTGGTACGCAACGTCCCCAAGGAGATCGTCGTGAACCACTGTCTCCCCGTCGATTGGGACGCGGAACCACCATGCTCCGTCCTTTTCGTAAGCGTGGCCTCCCGCCAGCAAGGACTCTGCAGCCCGTTGATGAATCGCGGTGCGGTCAGTCTGGCGGTAATACTCGTCCCAGTCAAGGCCGAGCCAGCGCATCGCCTCAATAATCTGGGCGATCGACGCGTCAGTTGAGCGTTCGCGGTCAGTATCCTCGATACGCAGCACAAACACGCCATCGTTATGACGGGCAAACAGCCAGTTGAACAGGGCGGTGCGCGCTCCACCAACGTGCAAATAACCGGTTGGGCTGGGAGCGAATCTCACTCTGATCATCCTCAACCTCCTGTCGCCATTTTACTGGATAAAAACGCGCGTGCATCCCCGGCAGTGGTAGGAGCGGCACCCGAAGCACGAAGCCATGCCGCGATTTGCTCATCCCATGTGTGTTGCTGTCCACGACGCGTGCCATGCCCAGTCTGGTCGTCGTACCCACGCTGCATTACTTTAAGAGCTCCCAGGATCCGGGAGCCAGTAGCAGCGATCAGCTGGCGCAGTTGGGTATCAACGGCATCCTTGGTCGTCCCAGACGCCGATAACCCAATAAGGGCGGACACAAGCATGCGCGCGTACACTTCGTTCAGGTCAAAGTGATGCTGTTCGTGATCGAGCAACGCGGTGGTTGCGGCCCCGGGACGCACCCACGATGCGCGTGGATCCATGGTATTCGCTACTGTAACTCCCGCCCGATCGATCGTTCCGGACCACATTTGCCGCAGTGGGTCGTAAGTGATTGTATAGGCGACGCGCCAACTTATCCGCATAGCGATCATCGCCGCCTCTGCGGTTGGCGTTTGCGGCGGAAGCCCGCAGAAATCGGACCATGTCAGCGGTTGACCTGCGTTCCACACTACGTCAGCGGTGTAATCGGCGGCAGCGACACCACCGGCGACAACCATGAATACCGCCAGTAATACAATTACAACCTTCAATTTGGTTCCCCCTCTCATGGTGAAGGATGATACCAGATGACCCGAACAAGGGCGAGGCGGGTTGCCCGCGGAGACGCGATCCGCTACGCTGTACTCATCTGTGGCTCTACTGGGAGGATTTATGCGTCACTTCATCATCGACACTGACACCGCATCCGATGACGCGGTTGCTCTGGTAATGGCGCTCACCGCGCCCGACATCGCAGTGGAGGCGATCACCGTAGTGGCGGGTAACGTTCCAGTCGACCAGGGCGTGCAAAACGCATTGTACACGGTGGAACAATGCGGCGGCGGCGTGCCGGTGTATGCCGGGATCGCCAAGCCGCTTCTGCGCCCGCTGGAAACGGCGCAGTTCGTACATGGCGCAGATGGGATGGGAGACATCGGGCTGCCCCTGTCTGGACGCACACCGGCGCCCGGACACGCGGTCGACGTGATTATCGATACGATCACCCGGCTCGCTGGCGAGATCACCCTTGTCACCCTCGGCCCGCTCACCAACGTGGCGGTCGCGATCACGCGCGCGCCGGAGATCGCCGGGTTGGTAAACCGGTGCGTGGTGATGGGTGGAATTGGGCTTGGACACGGAAATGTGGTTCCGGCGGCGGAGTACAACATCTGGGTCGATCCTGAGGCGGCTAAAATCGTGTTCGAATCAGGAATTCCGATTACGATGGTCGGATGGGACATCTCGCAGCGGTACGCAGTGTTTACCGACGCTGATGCCGATCGACTGCGGCGCGTCTCCCCACTCGGGGAGTTCTGTGTCTCGATCCAACGCCGGCTGCGCGAATTCGGGCGCGAACATTTGATGCTGGCGGGATTCGATCTTCCCGATCCAATTGCGATGGCGGTAGCGATCGATCCCCGGGTCGCAACCGTCACCCGCCGCCTGCACGTGGAGATCGAGACGAAAAGTGAACTCACGCGGGGAGCGACTGTGGTCGATCACTTCGGAGTCACCAACAACACCCCTAACATCGATGTCGTGCTCGAGGCATCGCGGGAGCGGTTTTTGGAGCTGCTGTACGCCGCAATGCGGGGGTAACACAGTGATTCTCGTGTCGGTAGGGGCGATATTGAGACCGTGCTCGGCCTCCTCGCCACCCAGTATCAACTGCTTCGATTAACGACCCGCGCCGGTGTTGCCTGGGGCTAATTCTCGCCCTATACTGAGCCCGGGGGTGAATAACTAATGAAGATTAGGCTGATGGTAAAGTGGGCATTGGTTATTTTAATGGTAGGGATGACAGGAGCGTTAGTGTCCGCGTGCTTCTTCGGAGGCGGAACGCAAGCGCGGATTGAAGTCACGCCCATGTCAGGTGCGGTACCACTCACGATCCAATTCGACGGCAGTGGCTCTACCGGTCCGGGTGGAATCACGGGCTACCGCTGGTCATTTGGCACTGGTGCCGAAGCGAACACGGCAACCGGAACGTACACCTATACCCACACTGGCACGTACACGTTGACCCTCACCGTGCGCACCCAGAACGGATCAACCGCAACGAGTTCGGTCCAGATCGTCGTCAAACCCGCAATGTGGATCACCGATCACAACCTTAACTGTATTTACAAGTTGGATATGAGCGGTAGCGTACTTGCTACGTTTGCTCTTCCCCTCACACAGCCGCAGGGCATCACGACAGCCGAAGTGGATGGTAAAACATGGCTATTCGTAGCGTGTGAAAACGGTGGTGTGCAGCGAATTGCTCGGGTTGACCCCGCAACTGGTGTCGTCGACCATATTTATTCCGCACCGGCACAGGATCCCCGCAACCTCACGTACTCTACGACTGAACCTAAGCGAATTTGGCATGTTGACGCGTTAAGCAGGAAGATATATTCCCTCAACCGTACCGATCTCCAG
Source organism: uncultured Thermotogae bacterium (assembly GCA_964540085.1). GTDB lineage: Bacteria > Bipolaricaulota > Bipolaricaulia > UBA7950 > UBA9294 > S016-54. The sequence goes on along the minus strand of CAZILO010000030.1, from coordinate 4,484 downwards.
AGCATCGATGCATTCGGCCAAAACTACTTTAAAAGCACATCACCACAGGTGGGGAACGTCCCGTTTTTGTGGACGCCGGAGGGGTTAGATTGGACACCGGAACAGAATACGTCTGGCTACCTCTGGTATCTGGAGGGGGAAACACACCTCCTCTACAAGATCAAGATTATTCCCAGTTACGATTTCATGGCGGGAACTCAACTCAAGATCGTCGGAACGCCGATCGAACTCGCCGCGTCCCTGTTCCCGATTGCCGCGATCGATTTTTACAACGGCAACCTGTGGGTAATCGATGTGAACCATCACGCAATTGTAGTTATCGATCCAACTACTGGCGAACCGACGGGACAAAAGATCACCGGATTCCCGGGATCAGCGCCAGCTGGTCTGGAAATTCAGCGTTAGCCATTGTTCCTGCTCTCGCGTTGTCCTAGAATCAGGGCACGATGGACGGGGCGGAGACGATCCTGATCAAGGGAATATTTCCCACTGTGCCCGGCGCGGAGGCGATCGCGTTTGGACAGGACGGGATCATTAGTGTCGGGCGGCATGATGAGGTTATTGCCCATGCGAGTGACCATACGCGCGTTATCGATCTCGCCGGAGCGGCTGTCCTCCCCGGGTTTATCGACGCACACACCCACTTGATCAACACTGGCTTGACGCGGATCGGGTTCAGTGTTGATCTCGTTGGCCTATCCCGTGAGCAGGCTATCGCTGCCCTCGCCACAGCGTGTCGGTCCCGTGGCTCCGGGGAATGGGTAATCGGGCGGGGATGGGATGAGAGTGGATGGTCCGACCACAGCTATCTCTCCCGCACGGAACTCGATCGCGCGTCACGCCGTAACCCGATCGTTGCCCTCCGCGTGGACGGACACCTCCTCACCGCCAATACAACTGCCCTCCGGTTTCTACCGGCATCTGTTCCGCCTGAACAAGCGGATATTCGCACCGGCACCGTGCGCGAAGATGCCATGACGGTATTGCTCCGTGCCGGTGCCCCGGACGAAGCGACGATGGTTGACGCGCTCCACGCGGCTGCTCGCCATGCACACGCACTGGGGATCACGTCCGTCCACGCCATGGCCGCGGCAACGGAGTGGCGCCCGTTCATGCGCACGCGGGGCAAGCTTGACCTGCGCATCATCCTGTACCCGGAGGTGGAAGCTCTCGACCATCTGCGGGCATTAGGAATCGAATCCGGATTCGGAGACGAGTGGCTCCGCATCGGTGGCGTGAAGCTGTTCACCGATGGATCAATCGGTGCGCGCACCGCGGCCCTGCACGAGCCGTATATTGGAGGCGGACGTGGCACCCTCATCTACTCCGACGCTGAGCTCGTCCGCCTAATTGCAGCGGCGGATGCCGCGGGGCTGCAAACCGCAGTCCACGCAATCGGGGATCGCGCGATCGAGCAGGTGCTGCGTGTACACGCACAAGTAGGGACGAACCCGGAGCTGCGTCATCGCATCGAACACTTTGAGCTTCCCGACGAGGGCCAACTCGCGCGTGCCGCAAACTTGGGACTGTGCGCCTCAATGCAGCCCAACTTCGCAGCGAACTGGTCCGGACCCGGCGGGATGTACGAAACACAGTTAGGCCCAGATCGTGACCGCCGCATCGATCCACATCGCGCCGTCCTCGCCGCCGATATCCCGCTTGCATTTGGATCCGACTGCATGCCGCTGTCGCCACTGTACGGGATCAACGCCGCGGTAACCGCACCCCACCCCGGGCAGCGGTTGGCCGTAACTGACGCGATCCACGCCTACACCGCTGCCGGGGCGTATCTCGCAAGGATGGAAACTAAAACCGGAACACTTGCACCGGGAATGGCTGCCGACATTGTCGTGCTCGACTCCGATCCCAGTGCCGTCCCCGACACTATTTCTACAATCGCAGTCGTAATGACGTTTGTCGCGGGAATACTTGTGTACAAAAAGGAGAAATTATGAAAATAGGCTTGTTCTCCGATGCGTACCTTCCGGAGATAAGCGGGGTGACGACCGTGGTGTCGTGGCTCAAGCAAGAGCTCGAACGACGAGGGCATGAGGTGTACGTGTACGTGCCAGCGTACATCGGGGCGCGGGACAAGGAGGAACGCGTGTACCGATTTCGCTCCCGACGGTTCCTGTTTAATGCGGCAAGCCGCGTTGCCCTTCCCTATAACCGGCGAGCGGCACGTACGTTCAAGCGCCTCGATATCATCCACAGTCATACGCCGTTCTCCCTCGGCCTCGTTGCGCTGGGAGCGGCGCTACGGTATCACATTCCACATGTACACACGTATCACACCCACCTCGTCGAATATCGCCACTATCTTCCATTCCCGCTGCGGCCGCCGAAGCGGACGACTGAAGAGCTGACCGCGGCGTTCTGCAACCGATGCACAGTGATCACCGCTCCATCCACCCCGATGAAAGAGGCGTTATTGAGCTATGGCGTACGTCGTCCGATCCACGTACTTCCGTTCGGGGTGAATTTAGAGTTGTTCCAGCGCCCGCCGGTATGGGATCCCAGGCGTGAACTTGGGATCGGGGCAGAGACCCACCTCTACCTGTACGCAGGACGGCTGGCAGTGGAGAAAAACCTGCCGTTTCTCATTCGGGCGTACAAGCGAATTCACACCGCCGATCCCCACTCCGTGTTGGTGATCGCCGGTGACGGACCGCGCCGTCGCCCATTGGAGGAGCTCGTCCGCGCCGAAGGACTCGCCGACGCCGTGATCTTCGCCGGATTTCTCGACCACCCCCGTCTCGTCGACCTGTACAAACAGGCGGACCTGTTTCTATTCGCCTCCAAGACCGAAACTGAGGGGATGGTATTGATCGAGGCGATGGCCGGGGGCACGCCCGCGGTGGCAATTGGCGAGATGGGGGTGCTTGACGTGGTACAATCCGAAGTGAATGGAATCCTGGTACCGGAAGATGAGCACGAGTTTGCCCGCGCTGCGCTGGCCGTACTCAGCGATCCCGAACGCTACCACAAGCTGCGTGACGGCGCGTTGGCGCGCGCACAGGACCTGTCAGCCCAAAATGCAACAAGCCGGCTTATCACAATATTTGAGGAGTGCCGCGCCGGGGTAAAGTGATACCTTCATCCAACGGCCTGCGTCTGGCCCGTCCGCGTAGTATCATCACAGTTTGAAAGTGATAAGGAGGGCGAGATGGATGATATAAAACAGCGGGTGTGCGCCCGTATTGACGAGCTAGCTCAGATGCTAATCGGGGTGAGTCGCGATATCTACGACCATCCCGAACTCAAGTTTGAGGAACACCACGCGGCCAAGCTCCTTGCCACTAAATTGGAGGAAGGTGGGTTTAACGTCGACCTCGGGGTAGCTGGCCTCGCCACCGCGATCAGGGCCGAATATCCCGCAGTAGGCGACGGCCCCACCGTGGCGATCATCGGTGAATATGATGCCCTCCCCGAGCTCGGTCATGCCTGTGGTCACAACCTGATCGCTGCCGCCGGATTGGGCGCGGCATTGGCAGTGGGAGCAGTAAAATCCGAACTGCCGGGGCGACTGTTGTTCTTCGGCACGCCGGGGGAGGAAGGTGGCGGCGGAAAGGTAATCATGGTGGATGCCGGTTTGTTCACCGATGTTGATGCCGCAATGATGTTCCATCCCGCAGCGCACACCGTTGTCGATCGGGGCAGCCTGGCAATCACCGAGGTAGAGCTCGAATTTCATGGCAAGGCAGCCCACGCTGCTGGATCACCCGAAAAAGGGATCAACGCCCTTGACGCGGTAATCCAAACGTTCAATGCGCTCAATGCCCTGCGTCAGCACATCAAGGACGGCGCACGGATTCACGGAATTATCACCGATGGTGGCGCCAAGCCGAACATCGTGCCCGAGCACGCTGCCGCCAACTTCTACGTGCGTGCGCCTGAAACAGAGTACCGCGACGAATTATTGGAGAAGCTGCGGCACTGTGCTGAGGGGGCGGCACTCGCTACAGGGGCGAAGCTGGATTTCAACATCGTCGGCCACTCGTATAAAGCGATGCGCCCCAATCATGTACTTGGGCAAGCGTTTACTGCGAACTTGGAATCACTTGGCATACCGCTCGATCCACCTCCACCGGACGCGGGAATGGGATCAACCGATATGGGGGACGTATCGCAGGTCGTACCATCAATACACGCCTACATCAAGATCTGTGATGATGACGTTGCTGGCCACTCGCGCGAGTTCGCCCAGGCAGCGATCTCCAAACGGGGACTCGACGCAATGCTTGTCGCCGCCAAAGCACTGGCAATGACCGCGATTGACGTCCTCACTGATCCTGAACTCGTCGCCCGTATGCGGGAAGAGTTTGAGCACACGCATTGACATGAGGGACGGTTTTGTGGTGTGGTTCACCGGGTTACCCGGGGCGGGAAAGACGACGCTTGCCATCGCGGTGGAGAACACACTGCGGGCGCGCGGGCTACGGTTCGTGCAGCGACTGGATGGAGATGTGGTCCGTCAGGACCTG
>CAZILO010000029.1:0-11234 GCA_964540085.1 uncultured Thermotogae bacterium | reverse complement strand
CCATGAACACCACTGCCGTGGTGCGCGCCGCTGCCAATGACGCGCCCCCTTTGCGCAAAATCGAGGTGTACAATGCACGGTTGAACGACCGCCCTTTCTGGCGCTCCTCGGCATACCGCGCAATCAGATGGATGCCGTAATCGATCCCCAATCCGAGCACCAATGATGGCAGAAATGATGTAATCAGGTTAAACCCGCCAACGGCAAATTTAGCCCACGCCATGGTGAGAACAAGGCTGATCACAAGCGGAAATAGGGTCACAAAACTGTAAAACAGCGACCCGAATGCAAAGAAAAAGATAATAAATACTCCAACCGACGAAATGATCGTAGTGCGCCACATGTCAGCATTCACTACCGCATTAGTCTCCGCATTGAACACGTACGGACCGGTGGCACTGACGCTTACCCCAAGCGCCTTTAGGTTCATCGCCGCCAAATCGGCCGTAAGAGACTGCGTTACCTGCGTGCAATACACAACGCCGCGCTGGACCGGATAACGCGGGCTAATGGTCATCAATAGCTGCGTGTGATCTCGTGAAAAGAACCCACCGGGAGTACGGAGCGCCGCGTTCTTATTCGGGGTGAACAGCGTGGTCAAGTTAAGCACTGCTGCGGTGACCTTGGGCAATTCATCGACCCGGGCAACGGCGTCGATCACCCCCTGATTAAGCGTTATCAGTTCAGTAAGTTGAGGATCGAGCCCGGACATGCTCCCTAACCCGCCGCCGGGACCGGCAAGTGCTTGATCAAACTTTTGACTAACTCCTGCGTACACACCGGTCAGATCAGTAGCCGAAAGAGAAGGCAGCTTTCCCCCACTGATCGCCTGACGCGCAAACGACACACTCTCCTCAATATGGGCAAGTTTTTCTGCATTAAGTTGGTACAGGAATAAGTACTGATCCGGTATTTTAGGAGATGGCTCCATCAAGTAGGTCACATTAACAAATTCCGGATTGGTACGCAACACGCCGGCAATCTTCTTGGCCGCGGATAACAGAAGCGCCTCCCGTTCCTGGGTCGATTTGCCCGCTGGATTATTGAGGGTGACAAGAAGAGCGATGTAATCGTTTTGTGCCAGGTACTCCTCGTTTTGCTTGTACTCATCGATCAGAGGGTCGTGACGGGGTAACAAGTCGAGAAACGAGCTGCGCAACGGTAGATGTTGAATGTAATACATGCCCGCACCAGTGATAAGGAGGACAAAGATCAGCACCCACCACGCGTAATAGCGGGTGACTCGGAACAACATCCGAAAGAACCAATCCTTAGTCCGTCTCATCCTGGGCGAGCGCTGATGATCAGTCCCGTGCTTCTTCGTTTGGACTTGTTACATTGATGTCATAGCCGACAAGCTTGGCAGTCAACCGCACGTTCTGTCCTCCCTTGCCAATAGCAAGCGACAACTCGTCGTCGGGGACAATCACTTTCGCACTCCGGTTTTCCTCGTCGAGCTCCACTGAGATTACCGATGCCGGAGCAAGGCTATTTTTGATGAGTTGAGCGAGGTCATCGCTGTAGCGGATGAAATCGATCTTCTCACCGCCAAGTTCGCGGGTGACGACGCGGACACGCGCTCCGCCCGCTCCAACGCATGTCCCGACTGAATCAACGTTCGGGTCGAGCGATTCCACCACCACCTTGCTCCGCCGTCCCGGCTCGCGAGCGATGCGACGCACCACAACTGTTCCCTCCTCAATCTCCGGCACTTCAAGTCGGAGAAGTTGATGGACGAACTCGGGATGAGCACGAGAAATGATGATACGCGGGTCACCTTGCGTCTTTTCCACTGACACGAGGTACGCCCGCAACCGGGCGCCAGCGCGGTATCGCTCGCCCGGGATTCGCTCCGACTCGGGCAGCAGAGCTTCCGCTTCGCCAAGGTTAACCCATACGTTCTTCCCCTCGAACCGATGGATTGACCCGGTGATAATCTCTCCCACCCGATTGATGTACAGTTCGTAAACAAATTCACGGCGTTTACGCGTGATCTCCTGGCGAATCGCCTCTTCTGCTTTGCGCGTAGCAATGCGGCCAAACGTCACCTTGTCGATACTTATCCCGTTGATTGTAATGTCGCCAGAGCGGGGATCGATCTGAACGTCCACCGGGGCGTCGGTGTGATGCTCAGCCTGATATCCAACCGTAAGCCCCTTGCGGATCGCGGCGTAGAGATCGTCACGTGCGATTCCCTTATCCTTCGCCATCTCCTCCAACGCTTCAATAAATTCGATATTCATCTTTCCACGGGATCTCCCGCTCACTCTCCTTTAGCGCGCAGCGAGGAAAGAATAACCCCATCCCGGGATTTCCTCCTCGCAACGCCGATGCCGCTTTTTTCTTTTTACAATCGCGTTTATATTATACGAAGGTCACTCGACCGCGACAAACCGATACCAAGGGAACCGAAATGGATAAGACTAATTTTATAGTTACCTCGGAGGACGCTGGTACACGCTTGGACCGGTTTCTGGCGGATCGGCTGGCAAACACGTCACGAAGCACGGTGCAAAAAGCAATTCGCCAGGGGCATGTTATCGTCGCCGGCGAAAGATGTACGCAACCGTCGCGCGTGGTACGCACCGGCGAGCAAGTGACGTGGAACGCACCGACAGTTCCCGTTCTCTCTCCGGTTCCGCTTGCCATTCCCATCATCTATGAGGACGCCGACATCGTAGTGGTCAACAAGCCGGCCGGATTGGTAGTTCATCCCGGCGCGGGAACGCATTCCGGCACACTAGTAGAGGGACTGCTCGCAACGCGGAATCTGCCGGCAAGCGACGATCCGGCCCGGCCCGGAATTGTGCACCGGCTGGACAAAGAAACCAGCGGTGTGCTCGTAGTGGCCAAGACCTCCGCCGCACTGGTGAGTCTCAAGCACCAATTCGCCGCCCGCACCGTCCACAAGGAGTACATCGCCCAAGTAGAGGGAAACATCGCCGAAGATGAGGGACTAATCGACGCTCCGCTCGGGCGCGATCCCACTCACCCGCGGCGGATGACTGTCATCCCGCGTGGTCGTCCTGCTCAAACCGCGTTTCGCGTTCTCACCCGGTTCACCACTACCACGCTGATAATGGCGTGCCCGCACACCGGACGCACACATCAAGTACGTGTCCACCTGCGCTACATTGGGCACCCTGTATGTGGCGATCCGGTATATGGAAATGACGGTCCTCATTTACTGCTGCACGCGTGGCGAATTGCGTTTACCCACCCCCGCACGGGCACACGGGTACAGTTCACTGCCCCCGTCCCGCCATGGTTCCCACGTTACCCCTACGACGACATTCCTGCTGTGGACGATACGACGGCGCGCAGGTAATCAAGCGCAGCGATATATCCCGCCCCGATCGCCGTGTACAAAACCGCACTCCGGTATGGCAGTTCGAGAAAAATGAATACCATCGCGATAAACGTGAGTACTGCTGCTGCCTTGCCCGAGATCCGCGCTCCCTGCACGCGGCGAGCACGGAGATGGAGGACGAGAGCGCCAACCCCCAACCCCGCTTGCGGAATAAAGTAGAGAATGAGCACGCTAATCCGGATATTTCCCAACACAGCAAATGAGGCAATCAATGACGCGTACAATGCTTTGTCCACCGCGGGATCGAGCACCTTCCCGAGCGGACTCACCTCGTGGCGAGTGCGGGCGGCGATCCCGTCGAGCACATCCCCCAGCGATGCCAGCAGAAACAACGCCAGTGCCACCTCACGATGGTGTGCCAATAATGCCGCGATAATCAACGGGACAAGACCGGCACGGGCAATCGTAATCTTATTCGCGAGTGACATCACGAAGCGATCATAGTCAGAATGCAAATTTATGGCAAGGTGTTGCGGCGGTTTTCCCTCGGTCGCTATAATGCACCAACCGCTTTTACAGAGAGGAGAACCGATATGAAAAAACGAGTGATCATCATGGGGGCCGCCGGGCGCGACTTCCACAACTTCAACACCGTGTTCCGGGACAATCCGGATTACGAAGTAGTGGCGTTTACTGCCACTCAGATCCCGGACATCGAGGGGCGGGTTTACCCCCCGGAGCTCGCGGGCAAGCTCTACCCCGCCGGCATCCCAATTGAGCCCGAGGCTGAGCTTGAGCAACTCATCAAGGAACGAAACGTTGACATTGTTGTGTTTGCGTACAGCGACGTCTCCAACCAGTACGTGATGGAACGCTCGGCAATCGCTAACGCTGCCGGGGCTGACTTCATGCTGCTCGGCACGCGGGATACGATGATCACCCCGAAAAAGCCGCTTATTTCAATCACCGCGGTTCGCACCGGCTCGGGCAAGAGTCAGACCACGCGGCGCGTATCCGACATTCTCAAAGCCAAGGGCAAGAAACTTGCCGTCATTCGTCACCCGATGCCGTACGGCAATCTGGTGGAGCAGGAGGTACAGCGCTACGAGACCTATGCCGACCTTGACCGCTACAAGTGCACGATCGAAGAACGAGAGGAATACGAACCGCACATCGATCGGGGCACAATCGTGTACGCCGGTGTCGATTATGAAAAAATCTTACGCCAGGCCGAAGCCGAAGCCGACATTGTGATTTGGGACGGTGGCAACAACGATTTTTCGTTCTACAAGCCCGACCTGTCGATCGTGGTCGTCGACCCATTGCGCGCCGGCCATGAGCTTATTTACTATCCCAGTGGAGTAAACCTGCGCCTCGCTGACATTGTGGTGATCAACAAGGTCGATACCGCATCGTTTGATGACATTCAGTTCGTCCGGAACAACGTGGTGTCGGTAAATCCACGCGCCCGCATTATCGAGGCAGCATCCCCGATCATGGTTGATGATCCATCCGTGATCCGCGATAAACGCGTGTTGGTAATCGAGGATGGCCCCACCCTCACCCACGGCGGGATGCAGTACGGCGCCGGCACGATCGCCGCAAAGTGGTTTGGCGCGGCGGAGATCATCGACCCGCGGCCATACACAGTGGCATCAATCACCGCAACCTACCAAAAGTACCCGAAGATCGGACGGCTACTTCCAGCAATGGGGTACGGTGACAAGCAAATTGCCGATCTCCAAGAGACGGTGAATCGTGCCGAGTGCGACGCCGTTGTGATCGGAACCCCGATTGACCTCACCCGACTGATCAAATTCAAGGTGCCGACAACGCGCGTCCGTTACGAACTACAGGAGATCGGCGCCCCAACATTGGATGATCTGCTGAAGGATTTTTAATGGGTTTGAACGGCGAATAACGCGGCGATGACCACACCAAGGATGATACCGGACAGGAGCCCCCATACGATGTCGCCGAACAAGTAGCCAATGATCGCTCCCACTCCGAGTCCAAGCGGAATGAGGATTACGAAGTGACGCAGCTTCGGGGACATCTCAGGCACCGTTCCGGTTGATTATGGCAAGGAACGCGGTTACCACGCGGGGATCGAATTGGGTCCCCGCGTTTTTCTTCAGCTCTTCAACTGCCTGCTCTTTTGTCAGCGCCTTGCGATAGGGCCGGTCGGAAGTCATCGCATCGTACGCATCGACAACAGCGATAATCCGCGCCTCAATCGGAATTTCCTCACCTTTAATGCCACGCGGATATCCAGTACCATCGTAGCGTTCATGATGAGCGCGCACGATCTCAGCCGCATCGGCGAGGAATTCCTTTTCTCGCAACATCTCCGCACCGTAGTCAGGATGACGACGCATCTCATCCCACTCGGCATCAGTGAGCGGCCCGGGTTTATTCAAAATTGCGTCCGGTACCTTAACTTTGCCCACATCGTGGAGATACGCGGCGTAAGACAGCGCTATCAGCCGGTCACCGCTAAGGCCGAGGCGGTCGCCAATCTGCAGCGCCAACCGCTCAATGCGGGAACAGTGTCCCTCAGTGGCCTCGTCCTTCTCTTCGACGGACTGGGCGAGCGCCATCATGTCTTGGAACTCATCGCGCACGAGATGAAAACTGGGGGGAGAGGAAACCATCAGGATTTCCACATCTTCTGTTACCTCAAAATACACCCGTTCCGGCAATCCGCGATGGTAAAAGTAATCGCCAGGGCCAAGGACGACGTCTTGATCCTTCACCAAAAGAGCGCCAGCGAGAATGTAGAAGAATTCAAATCCTTCCCACTCGCTGGCGGCATCAAGATAGAATATCTTTCCCTTAGCGATCTGTTGTCGGGTTACCTCCGTTGACCCTTGACGAGCGAGCAACTCCAATGTGGCCGACGGCCGGCTCACTATCGCTCGTTTATCCTTCTCAGCGCCCCGCCGCACAATGACTAACCCTTGATTCATGCGGCAGCTCCCTTAATGTTATCGTCTAGCTCCCACCGATATGAATCGGGGTGGACAGAGGCGTAAACCCGCCGCTGGGATCGGTGAGTTGAACGCTGGACCCGGCGCGTGAGCCACCAATGTGAATCGGCCCGGCAGCGGCCGTCACCGCGATCACAGAGACGAGCAGGGAAAGCGCCAACACAAGGAGCAGCATAAACTTCCCTAGCCGTTTCATATAACACCCTCCTTCCATTATTTAAGTCACTATTATTATGCCTGGAACGGGAAGGTTTTAGACGCGATAAAAAGAAAACGTCGTCTACGTGGTGATTCATTACCGCTCCTTTCTGTTTCGATGGCCTACTTTAGCTGATCACGCCCGGTTAGACAAGTCGATTGTAGGAAGGTTTTCCCGGCGGTACAATGGCAAGTGTGAAGACAGAAATAAAATCCTAAATAGGAGGAAGGGCGATGGGAGACAAACGGATGATGACGATAGATGGGAACACGGCGGCAGCGCACGTTGCCTATGCGTTCAGCGACGTAGCGGCGATTTACCCGATAACCCCAAGTTCACCAATGGGAGAGATCGCTGATTCCTGGGCGGCGCATGGGAGGAAGAACCTGTTTGGACAACCGCTCAAGGTAACCGAGATGCAGGCGGAGGCAGGTGCCGCTGGTGCCGTCCACGGTTCACTCGTCGCTGGTGCGTTCACTACTACGTTTACCGCGTCACAGGGATTGCTGCTCATGATCCCCAACATGTATAAGATTGCCGGTGAGCTATTACCGACGGTGTTTCACGTGTCAGCACGGGCGGTCGCCGCACATGCTCTATCCATCTTCGGAGACCATTCCGACGTGATGGCCACGCGCCAAACCGGATTTGCGTTGCTTGCATCCGCCTCAGTGCAGGAGGTGTTAGACCTGGCTCTTGTCGCCCATCTGGCAACGTTAAAGGCCAAGGTCCCGTTTCTGCACTTCTTCGACGGGTTTCGCACTTCGCACGAAATTCAGAAAGTAGATGTCATCCCGTACGAAGAGATGGCTAAACTAATGCCGTGGTCGGAAGTAGAGGCGTTCCGCCGCCGCGCTATGAACCCCGAGCATCCTCACCTGCGCGGCAGCGCCCAGAATCCCGACATCTATTTCCAGGCCAAGGAAGCGGCCAACCGCTACTACCTCGCTACGCCGGATATCGTCGCTGAGACAATGCGCGCGGTAAGCAAGCTCATCGGGCGGGAGTACCACTTGTTCGATTACGTCGGCGCTCCGGATGCCGACCGCGTGGTTATCCTAATGGGCTCATCCTGCGATGTAACCGAGGAGACGGTGAACTACCTCGTTTCCCGCGGAGAAAAGGTAGGAGCGATTAAAGTGCGATTGTACCGACCGTGGTCCCCACAGCATCTTCTGTCAGCGCTGCCGCCAAGCGTGAAACGGATTGCTGTCCTTGACCGCACTAAGGAACCGGGGGCACTCGGTGAGCCGCTGTATGAGGACGTTGCCACTACGTTCAAAGAAGCGGGCAAAGAAATGCTCATTGTCGGCGGACGGTATGGTCTTGGCTCAAAGGACTTCACTCCAGCAATGGTGCAAGCGGTGTTTGAAAACCTCGCCCAGGATGCCCCCAAAAACCACTTTACCGTTGGAATCGAAGATGACATCACTCATACTTCCCTGCCGGTTAAAGAGGAAATCGATGTCGCACCCGCGGGTACAATCCAGTGCAAGTTCTGGGGGTTGGGTTCCGACGGTACCGTGGGAGCGAACAAGAGCGCGATCAAGATCGTGGGCGACAACACCGATCTCTACGCCCAGGGCTACTTCGCCTACGACGCCAAGAAGTCGGGCGGGATCACCATGTCGCACCTGCGGTTCGGCAAATCACGCATCCAATCGCCGTACCTCATCAAAAACGCTGACTACATCGCGTGTCATAACCCAGCGTTCGTGCACAAGTACGACCTCCTCGCTGGCATCAAGGACGGTGGGACCTTCGTCCTCAATTGCCCATGGACCGGGGAGGAGCTCGATCGCAACCTGCCCGCCTCCCTCAAGCGCACCATTGCTCAGAAGCACCTGCGGTTCTACACGATAGACGCGGTAAAGATTGCGTCCGAGGTCGGTCTTGGCGGACGGATCAACATGATCATGCAGACCGTGTTCTTCAAACTCGCCGGTGTGCTTCCAGTGGATGAGGCAATCGTTAAGCTGAAGGAGGCAATCAATAAAACCTACGGCCGCAAGGGCGAAAACGTGGTGCAGATGAACTATGCCGCCGTTGATGCCGCCTTGGACAATCTGATTGAGGTGAAAGTACCAGCGTCGTGGGCAAACGCCACCGGTGATGCGGAGAAGGGACAGACCGAGGTGCCGGAGTGGGTGCTCAAAGTGATGCGCCCGATGGAACTTCAGGAGGGCGACAGTCTCCCCGTGAGTGCGTTTGCGGCTGAGCTCGATGGGAAATACGAGTGGACCGGCCCCGACGGAACGTTCCCACCGGGGACGAGCAAGTACGAAAAGCGCGGTGTGGCGATTAACGTTCCAGAGTGGAACCCAGACAACTGTATCCAGTGTAATTTCTGCTCGTTCGTGTGTCCGCACGCCGCAATTCGGCCGGTGTTAGCAACCGCAGAAGAACTCGCCGCTGCCCCGGACGGATTCGTTACCGTGCCCGCCCGCGGCAAGGGCATGGAAGGGCTGCGGTTCCGGGTCCAAATCAGTCCACTTGACTGCACCGGATGCGAGAACTGCGTCAACGTATGTCCGGGATTCAAGGGGAATAAGGCCCTCACCATGAAGCCGCTCGCCTCGCAGCTAAATCCAGAGGTGGACAACTGGCGGTTCTTCGAACGACTTCCCGGCCATCCCGAGAAAGTGAACACGAACACCGTCACCGGAAGCCAGTTCCTGCAGCCGCTGTTCGAATTTTCGGGCGCCTGCCCGGGCTGCGGCGAAACGCCGTACATAAAATTGGCCACGCAACTATTTGGTGACCGCATGCTGATCGCCAACGCCACCGGTTGTTCCTCAATTTACGGTGGATCAGCGCCGGCAGTACCGTACTGCACAAAGCCCAATGGCCACGGCCCAGCATGGGGGAACTCGCTATTTGAGGACAACGCTGAGTACGGGTTCGGGATGAACCTCGCGCTCACCGCCCGGCGCGCTCGGCTTGCCCGGCTCGTGAGCGAAGCGCGTGACCGGGTATCGCCCGAATTAAAGCAGGCGATGGAGGAATGGCTCGCCGGGGCGAATGATCCCCAAGTTTCCCGCCGCGCTGGCGATCAAATGGCCGCGTTACTGGAAAAAGAAGCCGGCGATGATGATCTCCTCAAACAAATCCTGGGTATGCGCGATATTTTCACCAAGAAGTCAATTTGGATCATCGGCGGCGACGGATGGGCGTACGATATCGGCTACGGCGGACTCGATCACGTAATGGCGATGGGGCAGGACGTTAACGTGCTCGTGCTCGACACTGAGGTCTATTCCAACACCGGCGGCCAGTCTTCCAAGGCAACCCCAATTGGCGCCGTCGCTAAATTCGCCGCGTCGGGCAAAAAGACGAAGAAAAAGGACCTCGGGCGCATGTTTATGTCCTATGGTTACGTGTACGTCGCATCGGTGGCGATGGGAGCGAACATGAACCAGTGCCTGAAGGCGTTCCAAGAGGCGGAGTCTTATCCCGGACCAAGCATCATCATCTCCTACGCCCCGTGCATCAACCAGGGACTGAAGAAAGGGATGGGAATGGCACAGATAGAGGAGAAACTCGCCGTTCAGGTTGGATACTGGCCGCTGTACCGCTACGATCCCCGCCTCAAGGCGCAGGGTAAAAACCCATTCCAGCTTGATTCCAAGGAGCCGTCCGGCGACTTCCAGGAATTCCTCATGGGTGAGGTGCGTTATTCGAGCCTGCTTAAATCGTTCCCGGATGAGGCAAAACGTCTGCACCAGGAACTAGAGCGGGAGTGCCGCGAGCGTTACGAAGAGTACAAGAAACTCGCGTCATTATAGCATCAGCGTTCGTTTGTCATGCAAGACGGCCCGACCGTGCACGGTCGGGCCGTTACTGTTTCGTGGAGGAGGTTCAGTTTTGCGCGTTGACTTTGGCGCGTAATCCTTCTTCGTTTTTGATAACGATGCGATAGCGGCTCTTGTCGAGGATCCCCTCCCGCGCGAAACGGTTCAATGCAAGTGTGGTATTTTCTCGCGCTGAACCGATCATGTCGGCCAGCTCCTTGTGAGTCAATTGAAAGCTTATCAAGATTCCGTCTTTAGTGTGCACTCCATACTCTTCGGACAGCTTGAGAAGTTGGCGTGACAGCCGCGCTTGGATATCCTTAAATGCAAACGCTTCCAGCGCCTCTTCATACTCGCGGGTCCGCCGCGCAAAATGTTCCAACATTAACTGCAAGTAAAACGGGTCATCTTTAATTGCGCGCGAAAACTCGCGCCGACTGACACGGCGCACTACCACGTCTTCGATCGCGCTTGCCTGATGACGACGATGATCTTCCCCCACTAAACACATCTCGCCAAAAATCTCACCGGGATCGAGAATTGTGAGCGTTAACCGTTTCCCGCTTGCATCGATATACGCAAGCTTCACCCTGCCCCGCTCCACCAAATACACAGCATCACTTAGGCTTCCAGGTTGGTAGACCGCCTCGCCACGCTCAAACTCTAGCGGCTCACCCAGCTCACTTAGCAAGCTCGCAAAACTCGCATTACTGCTTATTGTCCGTGTCATCCGTACTCTCCTCCCATCGTTCACCGGCATGGTAACCGGGACGCAGGATCATTGTCAGGAAAGACGGGTGTTGGTCGGGGTGAGTTCCCGGTAAGACAAGGTAACGGATGTCACCAATAGACTGGGACATAAGGCGGGAAGAAAAGGGATAGCGTGGTGAAATGTCACCGGACCCGGTCCGGATACTCCCTAGAAAGGAGGTGATCCAGCCGCA
>CAZILO010000028.1:0-11451 GCA_964540085.1 uncultured Thermotogae bacterium | reverse complement strand
CGCGGGCACATCAGGATCAGCAGCGAGACACGTCATTGATTCTCGTACCGATACAGCGATGTTCGGCATCGCGCGGATGACCGGAATCGTGCTGTTCACCTGTGCCTTGATCTGAGCGATAGTTGCATTGGACACGGTAGACACAAGAATGTGTCGTGTCGGCTCAAGCACTGGTGCGATGTCGGTGAGTACGCCGGTGAGCTGCTCGGGGCGGACGGTGACGAATACTATCCGCGCGCTCGCCACGGCGTGTTTGTTATCGGCGCCAACTGTGAACCCGGCGCGTTTTAACTCATCCAACAGCCGGACGGTGCGGCGGGTGATCGCAACGTGTTCCGGAGCGAGCGCGCCCGCGGTTACGAGCCCAGTGGCGATTGCAGTGCCCAGATTTCCACCCCCGATGATGGCGATGCGCGTATCAGTCATGTGTTGTCCCTCCAGAGTTTTTTCAAAATGTACGCTGTTTCCTATCTGCGGGCAAGGAGCGTGCTGCCGGCAGTCGGATTTCCGGATACAATCGCGGGGCAATGAATCACGAAACTGCGGTGACGATTGGGACGTTCGACGGGGTACATCGCGGTCATCAAGCGATTTTGCAGCGGGTACGCGACTACGCACACCAAATGAAATTGGAGCCGATCGCGTATGCGTTTTCATTCCCGCCGCGGTTTTCCGCACCCGGACCGCACTTGATCCTCACCGCGCGGATGAAGGAGATCTTGCTGCGTCGCTATGTGAAACGGGTTGTCGCTGGGGAGTTCATGCGAGTGCACGCGCTTACCCCGACGGAGTTTTTCTCCCGCGTCATTGTGGGAGAGCTACACGCGCGTGCGATCGTCGTGGGAGCGGACTTCCGGTTCGGTCATGACCGCAGTGGCGATGCCCAGCTCCTGCGGACGATGGCCGTTGCTGCCGGGATTGAGGCGATCATCGTTCCTCCGGTGATGATCGACGGCGCGCCGGTGAGTAGCACCCGTATCCGCGCCCTGATTCAGGAGGGAAACATGGCGGCGGCAGCACGACTGCTCGGGCGACCACCGCTGATCGCTGGCACCGTCGTATCCGGCGATCGCATCGGCCGCGCGCTCGGTTATCCCACTGCCAACCTCGCACTCCCGCCAACGTTGCTGCGCCCTGGTCCTGGCATCTATTTGGGATACGCCGTGTGGGAGTCGGGGCACGAATACGCACTCGTCTACAGCGGGACCCGACCTACTGTCGGTGGGGATGAGATGCGGATTGAAGTTTATCTCCTGACTCCACCAGCAACTGCGCTCACTGGCACAACAATGGAAGTGCATCTTTTCAAACGTTTGCGCGACGATCGTGCGTTCCCATCGCTGGATGCGCTCGCAGCTCAGATCGCCATCGATGTCGCGGCGGCGCGAATTCTCATTCCCACGTATTCCCGTCCGCGATCGATTTTATTTCCCGATGACCGCGGTTGAATTTTTCCCATCCATCTACTACCTTAACATCATATCCATGAGGAGGAATC
Source organism: uncultured Thermotogae bacterium (assembly GCA_964540085.1). Taxonomy (GTDB): domain Bacteria; phylum Bipolaricaulota; class Bipolaricaulia; order UBA7950; family UBA9294; genus S016-54. Next base: position 9,953 of record CAZILO010000028.1, on the reverse strand, counting down.
ACTATGCGTATGAGAAGCCTTGTATTTCTGCTTATTCTGGCAGTGGTCGCGTACGGTGCGTATGCTCAAACCAAGCTCACTGATTTTCCCGCCGGCACTACCACGATGGCTTACCGAATCACCACTGATAAGCTTACTACTCCGCAGACGCTCACGTTGACGGTGACCGGGCTTCCCGAGGGGCGGTACCAAATAAAGATGACAACCGAAGCCACGGGAACGCCAGATGAGCTGGGGGTATTCGGGTTTCTGTTTGGTGCTACTAGCGTGGCATCGGGGATGGCAAACGTCGATTTCGGCCCAATTTCTGCACTGCTTGCGCATCGCTCCGACCTCACTCCGAACGAAGACTATATCCTCCCCGGCGGCGGTACGTTCCACGCTGGAAGCAAGGTGACCATCGCCGGAATTTCGTGCCTGTCTGGTGTGTATATCGATCCTACCAATCCGGACACGCGCACCGCGCTTGCATTCTCGCTTGTCAAGCCGGTGTTCGTGTCGCCGTTGATTAAGGTGGAAGAAAAGCAATCGGGAAAGTGGGTAACCACCTTTCTGCTTGAGCTCACTGCATACTCGTTTACCTCAACAGCGGGATGATGGACGCGGTTCTCAGGCTAGAAGGGGTGACGCGCCAGTATCTGCTCGGCAAAACAATCGTACACGCCCTGCGCGGCGTTGATCTCGTCGTGCATAACGGGGAGATCATCGCACTGATGGGGCCATCCGGATCGGGAAAATCGACCATGCTCCACATTCTCGGCGCGCTCGACACCCCAACGAGCGGAACGGCGTTGATCGACGGGATCGATATCACGAGCTTGCCGGAGCGAAAACTCACGCAGTTACGAGGGCAACGCATCGGATTCGTATTCCAAACGTTCAACCTTGTGCCCACGCTGTCCGCTCAGCTCAACGTGGAACTGCCGATGATTTTTCAGCGAGTGCCGCGGCGAACGCGAGCAATGCGAGCGCGGACGTTGTTGACGCGAGTCGGATTGGGGAATCGGTTCTCGCATCGCCCGAACGAACTGTCCGGCGGTGAACGACAGCGGGTAGCGATCGCACGCGCGTTGGCAAACGATCCCGAGATCATCATCGCGGACGAGCCCACCGGAAATCTCGATTCGGAAAGTGGGGGGAAAATTTTGGAGCGCCTCGCCGGGTTGAGCCACGATGATGGGAAGACAGTGATTATCGCCACTCACGACCCCGATGCGGCTGCGGTTGCCGGCAGAATCGTGCGCCTGAAAGACGGTCGGGTAATCAGCACCGAGGAGGGCGTCCATGTTTAGCGATTTTTTCCTGCTGTCGACGCGGGGGATTATGCACCGTAAACTACGAAGTTGGCTCACGGTGATCGGAGTGTTCATCGGGATTACCGCTGTCGTTGCTCTGATCTCGATCGGCCTTGGCCTGGAACGGAGCGTTACCCAACAAGTAGCCAAGGTATTTGGGTATAACTCGTTCCTCGTGGTGGCAAAGAACGCGTTTCAGTCGCGGCACGGCACAGCCGAAGCGGTGCGTGTCAACCTGAATGTGATCAAGCAGGTACCGGGTGTAACTGCGGTAGCGGCGATTCGCTCGGAGACCGGGTTTGTCACAGGGCCGGCTGGCAACGGCAAACCAGTCCAGGGGTTCCTGTCGGTGATGGGACTCTCTCCCATCATGATGACGGAGTTCAAATCATTCTTGGGCGATGTAACGTTCGCACCTGGAGGGCGGTTCTTCACCACTGGGGAACGCGATGTCGTCATCCTCGGCAACAAGGCCGCGGACCAGTTGCACGCTCAGCTCGGGACGACGATCACGATTGAGAACCATCCGTTCAAGGTGATCGGAATCTTCGCACCGGCACAGGCCAGCGAGGGGTTCAGCTTCGGGTTAGGGAAAAGTGGGAATGCGGATATGCTGTTCGTGCCGTTCGCGCAAATGGGAGACTTGTTCGGGAAGAGCGACAAGGTTCTCGCTGCTCTCGTCAAAACGGCCAATGGAACAGATGTGGATACGATTGCCGCCCGCGTGGAACAGGCGTTGAGGGCAGCCGGTGACGAGAACGTAACCACAGTCACCTATTCCGACATAAACCGCCAGATCAGTGCGGTGATGGGCTCGGTAAGTGGGTTTCTTGCCGGGATCGCGGGGATCTCCCTTCTCGTCGGTGGAGTGGGGGTGATGAACACGATGTACACCGCTGTGCTGGAGCGAACACGGGAGATTGGGGTGATGAAGGCGCTTGGGGCACGGCGAGGACAGATCCTGTCGATCTTTCTCATCGAGTCGGGGCTGATGGGGTTAGTCGGCGGAATTGTCGGAGTGCTGTTTGGACTTGGTCTCAGTAGCGTTGCTGCCGCCGTGATCCGCGGCTACTTTAACGTGGAAATTCACGCGGTGGCAAGCCCGACGTTGATCGTGTCCACGCTTGCATTTTCGTTCTTCCTCGGTGCGTTTGCCGGTTGGATGCCCGCGCGGCGCGCCGCCAAGCTGCCGGTGGTCGATGCGCTCCGCTATGAGTAATTAGGCACGAAATCGGGGGATAAAACTCGCCCCGAGGATGCCGGCCAATCCCCCGAACACAAGTCCGATAAGGAGGCTGAGCAGGCTGGCGACGAGCACGCGTGCGCTATCAGTAAATCCGGCTGCAGTGGATAAAAGCGTGCCGGACGGCGACAATGCAGATGTATGGATAATATAGACGACGGCGATCAACAGCACCCCTGCAACTAATCCGCAGATTAACCCCAATACGATAATCGCCGATTGCAACGTGCGTTCCGGAGCACCGGCCAACTCCATCAACACGATGTGCGGCGCGAAGTCATGCAGTAGGTTGAGAAATGTAGCGCGGGCGATGAACAACGCCAGAAATCCGGTCACTACGAGCCCGAGTAACAGCCCAATCCGCGCGGGAAGTGATAAATTAAGATGAATATGTGTTGCCTGTTGCACTACGCTGGTCTTTTCCACTCCTGCCAGGCTGCCAATTACTTTTCCCAATGTGGCTGCGGCTGACGGCGACGTTGCCTGGATTACAAACGCTCCCCCCATTCGCGGCGGAGTAAGTTCGGAGCCAAGCAGGAAATGGATTTGAGCGACGTCGGGTCGAGCAAGCAGAGACTGATAGAGCGCGTTTATTTCTTGATTGGAAAGGCGCGGGGAGAGATAGACGGTCACCTCTCCCGGTGGAGATGCGGGTAAAGCGCGCGTTTCCACTGGGGTCCCCGCAAGAAAAAAGCAGGAAAAGATAGCGAGGAATGCAAAGATTGCCGTAATCAACCCCAGGAATAACATCCCGGTCTTGATCCGTATTGTTCCAACCAGCTCCCGAAATACGAACATCGCTGGCCCTGTCATTCCATCACCTTTCCATCGACGAGAGTGATCACCCGATGGGCGGAGACCGTGTCCGGCAGTGGCCCACGGCTTGCTATCAACGCGGTTATTCCCCGGGAATGGATGCGAGTGAGCAACGCCGCGATTTCACGCCGATTATCCGGATCCAGCTCGGCAAACGGTTCATCGCACAGCAGAAGGAGAGGATCGTCGCACAACGCCACTCCCAGTCCTAACCGTACCCGATCGGCAGCATCGAGCTCCAGGGCTGGAGTGGTAAGCTGCGCGGTCAGTCCCACGCGTTCGAGTGCGGCAAGTGCTTTGTCCTCGGCTTGTTCGCGAAAGTTTCCCAGTGCCCGCAATTTAAACGTCACGTTCTCCATCACGGTCTTGGGAAGCGGTGTAAATCCTTGCGGATAAAACCCGATCCGCTGCCGAAATTCTTCGGCCTTACGTCGGCTCAACCGGGCGACGTTGCGATCGTACACGAGAATCTGCCCCTGTTGCGGCGGGATACGCGCGATGAGTAACCCAAGTAGAACTGACTTTCCCGCGCCTTGAGGACCGACGAGGAATACCATCTCTCCTTGATTGACGCGCAGATGCACGTCCTCTAATACTTTGAATCCCTCGTCAGTGGAAAAATGGAGCTCTGAGACCTGGATCATCACGGACATTGGGCGATCACGAACCTCTCTTTTCCGGCAAGATCGTGCTCAACGCGCATGTTCGTCAACCCCGCTTGTTCGATTATTTCCGTCACCGGATTTCCTTGCCCATCCCCAATCTCCAGCACGACTGTCCCCCCCGACGTGAGGTGGTCATGCAGTTCGGCGGCGATACGAATGATCTCGCGTATTCCGCCTTCACCTCCGTCTAGTGCCGTCCGTGGTTCGTGGTCTCGCACCTCCGTTGGTAGCTTCGCCAGCGATTCCTCTGCTATATATGGCGGATTTGCAGCGATGAGGTCAAATTTTCCCGTCACCTGCGCGAACCAATCACTGGATAAGAACGTAATTTGGTCGGATACCCCGTTTAAATCAGCATTTTCTTGTGCGAGCGCGAGCGCCTCCGGCGCTACATCCACCGCGGTGACCGTAGCATGCGGTAGGTACTTGGCGAGGCATATTCCGATCACACCCGTCCCGGTCCCGAGATCGAGGCAGGAAACGGCATGGTCGCGGGGGACAATGCGCAATGCTCGCATTACTAGTTCTTCTGTCTCCGGCCGTGGAATCAGGGCCCCCGGGCGGACACGAAACCGCAACCCGAGAAATTGCACTTCGCCAGTTAAATACTGAAGCGGTGTCCCTTGTCTGCGTTTTTTTACAACGTCACGAAACCGCGCTCGTTCTTCTGGGGTAAGCGGACGGTCGGGGGCGAGATAGAGGTGAAGGCGGTCGCACCCGAGCGTGTGAGCGAGTAAAATCTCCGCCTCCAGACGTGGCTGGACAATCCCGGCTTGTTTGAAATAGGTGCGCGTCCAGTTAAGTACGTCGCGTACGGTCCACGTGGCACCCAGCGTCCTCCCCCCCATCTATTATGAACAACCGATTTTACCCTATAGAATAGCATAATCTTGCGGTAAAGTCAAGCACTGTATATAATCGAACGTACTAAATGGGGAGACGTTGGGCCTGGCTCCTCGGCGGAGGTGGATTTATGTATGGGCTATTATCACTCGTAGTTGGGTGCGCAGGGGTGGGGGGAGCAGTTGCGGCGGCGCGCGGACTGATCCCCGCGCTCGGGCCGATTCCGCAGTGGGGAATGGGCCTTATCGGAGGCGGAGTGGCGGGAGGCTTAGTCGCGCTCGGGGTGTATCAGTTGTGGAAACTAGCGGCAGCGGCATTAGCCCAGAAGGGCGGCTCTACTCGGTTGGGCAATTCGATTTTCCTGGGAATAATCCTAACCGGGGTCGGTGCGTTGTTATATCCAGCACTTGGATTGATATTTGGGACGGGAGTAGGAGTGCGGATCGCTCAAGGAACAGCGCTCGCGGGTGGACTAATCCTTGGGATGCGAGTGGGATTGATATTCGATCGTCCGATTTATCCATTGTTCAGCGGACCCACGCGTGTTGCCGCGCCAACGCACACTAATGACCCCGTTGGGCATAAGGTTCTTGATACAAGCGTGATCATCGACGGCAGAATCGCCGATTTGGTCCGTACCGGGTTCCTTGAAGGGGAGATTGTCATTCCGGAATTCGTCCTGTCCGAATTGCAGGGGATTGCGGATTCGTCCAACAACCTGCGTCGCCGTAAGGGGCGTCGGGGGTTAGAGGTGCTGCGCGAACTGATGCAGGACGACGACGTCGATATTCGCGTTGTGTCCAAGGACTATCCGCACGTGCGCGAAGTGGATCGTAAGCTCCTGCACTTGGTGAAGGAAGAGGGCGGAGCGCTCATCACCACCGATTACAACCTGAACCGCGTTGCGCAAGTGGAGGGGGTTAAGATTCTGAACATCAACGAGCTGGCCAACGCGGTACGGCCTCAGTTTATTCCCGGGGAAGAGATCTTGGTGGAAGTAATCGACCGCGGTGAGGAGATCGGCCAAGGGGTCGGATACCTTGACGATGGGACGATGGTTGTGGTAGAGAATGGACGGCGCCACATCGGACGGAAGATAAAGGCGACGGTAAAGAGCACTCTGCAGACTGAGGCGGGGCGCATGTTGTTCGTGGAGCCGGCGGGTGAGACTCCGCGCTGGGAAAGATAAAAAAGGAGTTTACAGTGAAATTGAGGATACTGGTAATCGTGGGGTTGTTGGCACTGGTTGGGCTGGCAGTCGGCGGATGTTCTATGTTGCAAAAAGGGCCTGCGCTGACGAATTGGGAGCCAGCGTTGTCGCCGGATGGCAAACAGATTGCTTATGAATCCCCTGGCACCAAGGGGTTCGAGATCTATTTGCTTGACGTGGCCACTGATAAAGTGACGCAATTGACCCATAACGACATCGACGATTGGTCCCCAAGCTGGTCACCGGACGGAAATAAGATTGCGTTCGTTTCCAACCAGAACAAAAACGTCGACCTGTATATCATCGATCTTAAGACGAATGTCATCACCCGACTTACCAAAGACCCTAAGGATGACGTCAACCCGCAGTGGGGAATGGATAACCGTATCTTGTTCAATTCCAACCGCACCGGAGCGTGGGAGATTTACGAAATTAATCCCGACGGAACCGGCCTGAAGCAGATCACGCATACCCCTGCTGCGACCAAGTAGCATGGCAGTGACTGCGGTTATTCTCGCCGCCGGGCGTGGCGAGCGCATGCAAGCACGTGACAACAAAGTGTTTCTTCCGCTTGCGGGAACACCGGTGCTTGCCTATTCGGTGCGGGCGTTCGCGGCAGTGGATGCGGTGCGAGAGATTGTCATCGTCACCCGTGCCGGTGAGCGTGAACAAGCGGCTCGAATTGCTGCCCCGTTATTCACCGCGGTAAAGATCGTGAACGGCGGTGCTCGGCGACAGGATTCCGCCCGCGCCGGGGTGGCGGCCGCTACCGGGGAAATCGTGCTGATTCACGACGCTGCCCGCCCGTTCCCATCTCCTGAGCTGATCGCGCGGGTGATCGCGACAACGGCACGCCACGGTGCGTGTGTTCCAGTTATCCCGGTGGTGGATACATTGCGGTACACGGATCAGGATGGATTCCTGCTGCCACGCACGATCACACGTGACGGGCTGTACCGGGTGCAGACCCCACAGGGATTCATGCGGGATCGCATTCGCGCTGCGCTAACCGAAATGAATAAATCGATTACCGATGACGCTGCTGCTGTTCTCGCCACTGGTGGAATGGTGTCCGCGACACCCGGCGAGGAAACAAATATTAAACTGACAACGCAAGCGGATCTCCTCTTCGCTGCGGCGTTGATCACCGCTGGCATCGTTGCCCGCGGCGGCTCCACTGGCTAGAATAGGTAAAATTTCACATGCAAGGAGGTTTTCCATGGTGAAAGGGAAGTTTGTCTGGGCGGTCATTGGGATCGCAATATTGTCCCTGTCCGCGGTTGCGTTTGCGGGTGGGGTGAAGGTGGGGTTGTACACCGCGGGGCAATCTGCAGTGGGATTGTTCACGAACACAACGGGAACACAGGTTGTCGGCGTGCACATCGAGTTCGACCAGGAGGTTACGATCGTGAATCACGTGGCGATCGGTGGTCAACTACCGGCGCCGAGCACCCTGACCGGAAAGACGTTTGACTTTGTCGGCGGGTCACTGGTGAACTCGGGCACACTGGAACTCGATTGGCAGCCAGCGACGGCGAAGCCAGCGTTAGTGCAGTGGATCGGCGCGACGGGCCCGGTGGGAACGCCGTATTTCACTACCCTGGCTGCTCTCGGTAAATTGCTCGGGGAAGGGATTGTGCGCCTGCGCACTCAGCATCCCGATATCCTGCAACAGGCGTTTAAGCAGTTCTTTGCGGATAACGCCGAGTACTTCGCTGCGCTTTCCCAGAGCCTGGGGATGCCGCTGCAGCAATCGTTGATGCCGATCATCATGTCTGCTCCCGCTCAAGGGATTGAGAATTTCTTCAACACCCTTGTGGGAACGCTCGGCGTTAAAACGCTCGACGAGTTACTCCACAGCAAGGTAAATTTCAGTGCCCTATTCAAAGCGCTTGGGTTATAAAAATGCCGCTGGGGGAGGAGAATATTCCCTCCCCCGGCTTCTTAAATTCGGGGTAGTGAGTGTCGGATGGGCGTTACCCGGAGTTATCGGTGCGGCGCAAGCGGCGACCACAACTCCGAGCAACGCATCGGCGCATGACGCCCTCAATCAACTACTTGCGTTTATCTATAGCATCGGGCACTACATTGGGGAAGGGATCGTGCGACTGATCAACATAATTCTGCCGTCCGTTCCGATCCCGTCGACATTAACCGATCCAATTGGTCTCCTCGCAATTCTCACCATTTTTCTCGCCGTGGCCACGGTTGCCAAGAAGTTGGTATGGATTACCGTCATCGTGGGGTGGGCGCTGATTATCATCCGGATTGTCCTCGTGATCATTCAAGGGCACGCCTAATCAGCATCAACTTCGCCTTGCACAATCGCCGCGAACGTCTATACTGATGGATGATTAATTATGGCGATTGAAACGATAAAACGCGGAATAGATTTCCTGTTTGGGCAGACGAACGCGCAGCAAATCAAGCGGCTACGACGGTTGGTGGAAGAGATCAATGCCCTGGAGAAGGACATTGCTTCTTTGTCCGACGCGGAGCTGCGGAAAAAGGGTGATGAGTTCCGTTCCCGTGCCGCCGCCGGCGAATCGCGGGAAGAGCTCCGTCCTGAGGTGTTCGCTGTCGTCCGCGAGGTCGCAAAGCGTACCACCGGCATGCGGCCATTCGACGTTCAGATCATGGGAGGAATTGTCCTCGATGAGCGTAGGATCGCCGAGATGCAGACCGGTGAAGGCAAAACCCTTGTCGCCACCCTCCCCGCTGTGCTGAACGCCCTGTATGGCAAGGTACACGTCGTCACGGTTAACGACTATCTCGCCCGCCGCGACCGCGAGTGGATGGGGCCGATCTACGAGTTCCTCGGATTTACGGTTGGCTTGTTGCAGGAGTCAATGGGGATCGAGGAACGCAAGCAGGCGTACGCTGCCGATATCACGTATGGGACAAATAATCAATTCGGGTTCGATTACCTGCGCGACAACATGGTCATTTCTGTCGATCAGAAGGTACAGGGGCCGCTCGATTACGCGATTATCGACGAGATCGATAATATCCTGATTGACGAGGCACGCACCCCGCTCATCATCTCCGGCTCCACCGAGGAAACTGTCGATAAGTACCGCAAGTTCGCACGCCTGGCACGCCGGTTTAAGAAAGACGTCGACTTTGAGTACGACGAAGAGGCACGTCGTATTACCCTCACCGAGGCGGGGATCGCCAAAGCAGAGCAAGCGCTGTCAATTGATAACCTTTATTCGCCCGATCAGACGGAGACGCTTCATCACCTGGAGACAGCGCTGAAGGCGCTCCACATGTTCAAGAAGGAACGCGACTACATCGTCAAAGACGGCCGCGTGATGATCGTCGATGAGTTCACCGGCCGGCTCATGCCTGACCGCCGTTACTCCGACGGCTTGCATCAGGCGCTAGAGGCAAAAGAGGGCATGAGCATCCAGCGTGAGTCGCAGACCCTGGCCACAATCACTCTGCAGCACTACTTCCAGCTGTACAATGGAATTTGCGGGATGACCGGAACAGCGAAGACCGAGGAAGAGGAGTTCAAGCAGATCTATGGACTGCACGTTGTTGTCGTCCCGACGAACAAACCGCTGATTCGGGAAGCGAAGCCGGACGTCATCTTCCGCACCGAAAAAGCGAAATTTGAAGCGATTGCTGATGAAATCGAAAAGTTGCATAAAATCGGGCGGCCGGTGCTCGTGGGAACAAACTCGATTGAGAAATCGGAATACCTGTCCAAGCTTCTCAAACACCGGGGCCTGCCGCATAAGGTGCTTAACGCCAAGTACCACGAAAAAGAGGCGGAGATCATCAAAGATGCGGGCCAACCCGGCGCGATCACCGTCGCGACGAACATGGCCGGGCGCGGAACGGACATTAAGCTTGGAGATGGGGTGGCCGCGCTC